>JALOLN010000017.1 GCA_025455945.1 Actinomycetes bacterium | reverse complement strand
GTCGTCGACCTGCTGCTGCGGCATCCCCGGGTGAGCGAGGTGCGCTACCCGGGGCTGGCGCTGCACCCCGGCCACGAGGTCGCGGCCCGGCAGATGCGCAGGTTCGGCGGCATGGTGTCGTTCCGCGTCGACGGCGGGGAGGACGCCGCCGTGGCCGTCTGCGGCCGGACCCGGGTGTTCACCCTCGGGGAGTCCCTCGGCGGTGTCGAGTCGCTCATCGAGCACCCGGCGCGGATGACCCACGCCAGCGTGGCGGGCAGCCCGCTGGAGGTCCCCGGTGACCTGGTCCGGCTCTCCGTGGGGATCGAGTCGGTCGACGACCTGCTGGGCGACCTGAGCCGGGCCCTCGGCGAGCCCTGAGTGGGCACCGTGCTCTGCGTGGACTTCGGGTCCACGTTCACCAAGGCCACCCTGGTGGACAGCGCCGACGGCACCCTGCTCGGGACGGCGGCGCACCCCACCACGCTGGGCACCGACGTCCTCGACGGGCTGCGGGCACTCGAACGGGTGCT
Source organism: Actinomycetes bacterium (assembly GCA_025455945.1). Taxonomy (GTDB): domain Bacteria; phylum Actinomycetota; class Actinomycetes; order Prado026; family Prado026; genus Prado026. The sequence continues at coordinate 22,540 of JALOLN010000017.1, read as the reverse complement.
GGCCGACCAGGGGCTGCGGGCCGACCGGGTGCTCGCCTGCTCCAGCGCCGGGGGCGGCCTGCGGCTGGCGGTGGTCGGCTTCGAGCGCGCGGTCACCGCCGAGGCCGGGTACCGCGTGGGGCTGTCGGCGGGCGCCCGGGTCGCGCACGTCACCAGCGGGCGGCTGGATGACGCCGGCCTGGCGGAGCTGGCCGCGCAGGCGCCGGACGTCGTGCTGCTGGTGGGCGGCACCGACGGGGGCAACGCCGACGTGCTGCTGCACAACGCCCGCCGCCTGGCCGCGGCCGGACTCGGCGCGCCCGTGGTGGTCGCGGGCAACGTCGAAGTGCGCGAGCGGGTGGTGCGCACCCTGCGTCGCGGCCGGGTGCCCGCGATCCCCACGGCGAACGTGCTGCCGCGCCTCGGCGTCCTCGACCCGCAGCCGGCCCGGGCCGCGATCCGTGAGGTGTTCATCCGGCACGTCATCGGCGGCAAGCACCTGTCGGCGTCGCCGGCCTTCGCGCAGATGGTCCGGGCCGCGACGCCGGACGCCGTCCTCGCTGGGGTCGAGCTGCTCGCCGATGGCGCCGGGGCGGTGCCCGGGATCGGCGACGTCGTGGTCGTGGACGTGGGCGGCGCGACGACCGACGTGTACTCGGTGGTGACGCCGGACCCGGAGGAGGCGGCGCTGCACCGCGAGGTCGTCGAGGTGCTGTGGCGCAGCCGCACCGTCGAGGGCGACCTCGGCGTCCGGTGGAACGCGCCCGGGGTGGTGGCGGCCGCCGCGGTCGAGCGGCTGCTCGGGCCCGGCGAGGAGGAGTCACTCGGGCTCGCTGCGGCTGAGCGGTCGGCCGACCCCGGGCTGGTCCCGGCCGACGACGCCGGCCGGGACGTCGACGCCCGGCTGGCCGAGCTGGCCCTGACGGTGGCCCTGCGCCGGCACGCCCGGCCGCAGGAGTCCGCCGAGCTGCGCACGCCGGGCAAGGACCTGCGGCAGGTGCGGCTCGTCGTGGGCTCGGGCGGGGTGCTGCGGCACGCCAGTCCCGGGCGGCTCGCGCGGATCCTCGCCCCGGTGAGGGCCGACCACGCCGGCGGGTGGAAGGTCCCGGAGCGGGCGGCGCTCGCCGTCGACGTCCGGTACGTGCTCGCCGCCGCCGGGCTGCTGGCCGCCGAGCATCCCGAGGCCGCCGCCCGGCTGGCCACCGGCGCCCTGGCCCAGCTGCCGGAGTCATAGGGTCGGGCCATGACCGGCCACCTCCACCGCACCGCCGCCGACATCGCTGCCGCCGTCCGGGCCGGGACCCTCACCCCCGAGGACTCCGTCGCCGCCGCGCTGGGCCGCATCACGGCGCACGACGACGAGCTCGGCGCCTTCCAGGTCGTCCGGGCCCAGGCCGCCCTGGCCGAGGCCACCGCCGTCGGGGTCCGCGCCGACCTGGCCACCCTGCCGCTGGCCGGGGTGCCGGTGGCGATCAAGGACAACATCCCGGTCGCGGGGGAGCCGATGCGCGACGGGTCCGCGGCGACCTCCGCCGCGCCGCGGGACCACGACCACGAGGTCGTCCGGCGGCTGCGGGCCGCCGGGGCCGTCGTCGTCGGGCTCACCAGGCTCCCCGACCTGGGCCTGTTCGCGACCACCGACTCGACATATGGCATCACCCGCAACCCGTGGGACGCCGCCCGCACTCCGGGTGGGTCCTCCGGCGGCAGCGCCGCGGCCGTCTCGGCGGGGATGGTGCCTGTGGCCCACGGCAACGACGGCATGGGCTCGGTCCGGATCCCGGCGGCGTGCTGCGGGCTGGTCGGCGTCAAGCCGGGCTTCGGCGTCGTCCCCGTCGGCATCGGGGCCAACGACTGGTACGGCATGGTGGAGAACGGCGTCCTGAGCACCACGGTTGAGGACGCTGCGCTGGTGCTGTCGGTGATGGCGGACCGGCCCGACCTCGCGCGGGTCGCCGAGCCGGACCGCCCGCTGCGGGTGGCCGTGTCCTGGGTGCCGCCGGTGACGGGGGTGCGGCCGGACCGCGAGCACCTGCGGGCGGTGGCCCGTTCGGCACGGGTGCTCGGCGGTGCCGGCCACACCCTGGTGAAGGCCGACCCGCCGTACTCGGTGAACCCGGTGCCCGCGCTGGCACGCTGGTTCGCGTCGGCGTCCATGGACGCGGAGGGCCTCGACCGCTCGCTGCTGGACCGGGCCGCGCGCGCCCACGTGGAGATGGGCGACCGGGTGCGGGCCCGTGACCTCGTGCAGGAGGCGGACCGCGACCGCATCCGTGAGGACATGGCCGGCTTCTTCGCCGGTGTCGACCTGCTGGTCACACCGGTGCTGGCCACCCCGCCCATCGCGGCGGTGCGCTGGGGGGCCCGGCCGTGGGCGCGGAACATCCTGGCGAACGTCCGGTACGCGCCGTACGCCGCACCTTGGAACGTCGTCGGCTACCCGGCGGTCGCCGTCCCGGCCGGGATCCACCCGGAGACGGGGACGCCGCTCGCCGTCCAGCTGGTGGCGCCGGACGGAGGCGAGGCGCTGCTGCTGTCCGTCGCCGCGCAGCTCGAGCGGCTGGCGCCCTGGCCGCGGACAGCCCCCGGCTACTGAGGGCCGGTCGTGAAGGGCGCCCCACCTCGATCTATTGGCCTCAAGGGACCCTTGATGCAGGTGGGGGGGTCGGCCGCGTCTCGGGCATGGCGAGCGCGGCGACCAGCGCGACGGCCGACACTGCCGCTGTCGACAGGAAGGCCGCCTCGAAGGACAGCGCGTCGCTGAGCAGCCCCGCGAGCAGCGGGCCTGCGAACGTGCCCGCGTCGGCCGCCATCTGGTAGGTCGCCACCGCCGACCCGCCCCGGCCGCCGATGACGTCGCCGACGACCGCCGCGGTGGACACTCCCATGAGCGCCGAGCCGGCGCCGAACAGCGCCATCGCCACGAGGAACGCGGGTCCGGACGTCGAGACGGCGAGCACCAGCCCCGCGGCCGTCGCCAGGGCCGCGCCGCCGCGCAGGAAGGGCCGGCGGCCGTGGGTGTCGGCGAGCCGCCCCGCGGGCCAGAGCACCAGCGCCTGGACGACGGCGGACACCAGCAGCCCGTAGCCGGTCCACTCGGCACCGAGCCCCAGGCCCAGCCCCACGAACAGCGGCACCAGCGAGGCCCGGATGCCGAAGACCGCCCAGCCGTTGGCGAAGTTGCTGACCAGGGCGGCCCGGTACGCGGGGTGGCGCAGCGCCGTCCGCAGTGGGGTGGGGGCCGCACCGGCTCCCTGCTCCTGCTCCCGCTCGCGCTCCCGCAGCTCCGAGCGCGCCAGGAAGACGGCCCCGACCGTGCCGGCGACCAGCAAGGTGGCGGCGTAGACGAAGAACGGCGCCCGCAGCGACCACGCGGTGAGCGGCCCGCCGAACGCCGGCCCCGCGATGCCACCGACGAGGAAGCCGGCCTGGAACGCCCCGCTGGCCTGGCCCCGCTGGTCCGGCCGGACGACGCGCATGAGCAGGCTGAACGCCGACACGGTGAACATGGCCGAGCCCACCCCGCCGGCACCCCTCAGCACGAGCAGTTGGACGTACGACCCGGACAGCCCCGCCAGCAGGCTGGACACGCCGACGATGCCGATGCCGCTGGCCAGCACCAGCCGTTCGCCGAGCCGGTCGACGAGCCGGCCGGCCAGGGGCGCGGAGACGAAGCGCATCAGCGCGAACACCGAGACGACCGCGCCCGCCGCGGTGTTGCTCACCCCGAACTCCTTGGCGAAGAGCGGGATCGCGGGCGCGAGGATGCCGAAGCCCAGCGCCACGGCGAAGGCGACCGCGGCGAGGACCGAGACCTCGGGCGGCAGGTGGCGCAGCGGGCGGCGCATGGCCCCGCGATCCTCCCAGGTCGCGCGTGCCGGGGCGGACTGCGGTTGGATGCGGTCATGGCGCGCTGCGGGGACGGACTGGTCGTCGGACCGGACCTCGTGGCGGCCGCGGACTCGGCAGCCGCCCGGGCCACGGCGGCCCTCGACGGCCGGACCCCCGACCTGGCCTGTGTGTTCGTCTCCGGCGGGGACCCCGACGAGGCAGCGGCTGCCCTGGAGCGGGCCGCCGCCCGTACCGGAGCCCCGGCCACCCTGGGCAGCACCGCAAGCGGCGTGATCGGCGACGGCCGCGCGGTGGAGGCGGGCTCCGGGGTGAGCGTGTGGGCAGCCGCGCTGCCTGGGGTCCGGCTGCGGGCCTTCCACCTCGAGGTGCTGCGGACCCCCGAGTCGCTCGCCGTGGTGGGCATGCCGCCCCAGTCGGACGCCGACGTCGCGGCGGTGCTGCTGGCCGACCCCTGGTCGTTCCCTGCGGACGGCTTCGTGGCGCAGACCAACGACGCCCTGCCCGGGCTGCCCATCGTCGGCGGGCTGGCCGGCGGCCCCGGCGGCAGCGGATCGACCCGGCTGCTCGTCGACGGCAAGACCGTGGACCGGGGGGCGGTGGGCGTCGTCCTCAGCGGACAGCGCTCGGTCCGCGCGGTGGTGAGCCAGGGCTGCCGGCCGATCGGGCCGCCCATGACGGTCACGTCCGCCGAGGGCAACGTGGTGCTCGCACTGGCCGGCGTCCCCGCGCTGGACAAGCTGCGCGAGATCGTCACCGAGCTGCCGCCAGAGGAGCAGGCGCTGGCCACCCAGGGCCTGCAGGTCGGCGTCGCCATCGACGAGTACGCCGAGGAGCACCAGCAGGGCGACTTCCTCGTGCGCGGCATCGTGGGAGCCGACGCCGAGAGTGGCGGGATCGCTGTCGGCGACCTCGTCGAGGTGGGCCGCACGGTGCAGTTCCAGGTCCGTGACGCCGCCGCGGCGTCGACCGACCTGGCGGCGACCCTCGGCGGTTTCCGCCGGCAGGCCGGCCTCGACCCCGTCGACGGCGTGCTGCTGTTCTCCTGCAACGGGCGGGGCGCCACGCTCTTCCCCGCGGCCGACCACGACGTCCTCGCCGTCCGCCGCTACCTGTCCACCCGGGGGGTGGCCGGCTGCTTCGCGGCGGGCGAGATCGGCCCCGTCGGCGGGCAGAACCACCTGCACGGGTTCTCCGCGTCGATGCTCGTCGTCGGCAGCCCGGCGCCGGAGCCGGCATGACGACGGACGAGCGCCCGGTGCTGGCGGTCGACGTGGGCGGCACGAAGCTGGCGGTCGCGCTCGTCGACCGCAACGGCCGGGTCCACCACGCGGTGCGTACGGCGACGCCGCACGGCCCACGCGCCGATGCCGAGCGGGTGTGGCGCGCCCTCGACGGCGTGGTGGACCGGGTCCTGGCCCAGGCCGGGCCGGACGGCGTCGCCGGTGCCGGCGTGGGCTGCGGCGGACCGATGCGCTGGCCGGACGGTGTGGTGTCCCCGCTCAACCTGCCGGCCTGGGCCGACTTCCCGCTGCGTGCCCGACTCGGCGAGCGGCTCGCCGGTCGGCCGGTGCGCGTGCACAACGACGCGGTCTGTGTGGCCGTGGCCGAGCACTGGCTCGGCGCCGGCCGCGGCGCGGAGCACGTGCTCGGCATGGTGGTCTCCACCGGCGTGGGCGGCGGGCTGGTCCTCGGGGGTCGCACCGTGGACGGCGCCCACGGCAACGCCGGCCACATCGGGCACGTCGTCGTGGATCCGGACGGCGGGCCGTGCGAGTGCGGCGGCCGGGGCTGCCTGGAGTCGGTCGCCAGCGGACCGAGCCTGGCCCGGTGGGCCCAGGAGCAGGGCTGGCGTCCGACGGTCCACCTGGCCGCGCAGGCCACCGCCCGGGAACTCGCCGTCGACGCCCGGCGCGGACACCCGGTCGCGCTGGCGGCGATGGGCCGGGCCGGCCACGCCCTCGGGGTGGGGATCGCCTCCGCGACCCACCTGCTTGACCTCGAGGTGGTGAGCGTGGGCGGCGGGCTCGCGCAGGCCGGGCCGCTGCTGTTCGCCCCGCTGGAGGAGGCGTTCCGCCGGCACGCGCGGCTGCCGTTCGCGCAGGACGTGCGGGTCGTGCCGGCCGCCCTGGGCCAGGACGCCGGGCTGGTCGGTGCCGCCGCGCTCGTCCTCGCCGGGGAGCGTTACTGGAACCCCGAGCGCCGCCACACCCGCACCCGATCCCGCTGACCGCGCTCGGTCGGGGCGGGACCTCCGACCCTGGGGCCTGACTCACCGGGGCGGCGAGCATGGCAGGGCAGCCCGCCGCAGGGAGGTCCGATGAGTGCCGACCGGCTCGAGGTGCTCGCCGCCGACGACTTCGACGTCCTCGTCCGCGCCCTCGCCGAAGGTGGGCGCGAGGTCCTCGGCCCGGTGCTGCGTGACGGGGTGATCGCCATCGGTCCGGTGGAGTCCGCGGCCGACCTCCCCCAGGGCTGGACCGACGAGCAGGAGCGGGGCACCTACCGGGTGCAGCCGCGCGCCGACGCGGCCTGGTTCGGCTACGCCGTCGGCCCGCAGTCCTGGAAGTCGGTGCTGTTCCCGGCCCGGGCCCTGCTGTGGTCGGGTGCCAAGGGCGGCGTGGGGGAGCACGGCGTCGAGGTGTCCGCGCCGGACCGCTCCGCTGCGGCGCGCCCCCGCGCACTGCTCGGCGTGCGCTCGTGCGACCTCGCCGCGATCGGCATCCAGGACCGGGTCCTGCTGGGTCGGCCGGCGGTCGACGCGGACTACGCGGCGCGCCGGGCCGACGTCATCGTGGTCGCCGTCACCTGTGGCTTCCCGGCCGGCACCTGCTTCTGCGCCTCGATGGGCACCGGGCCGGCCCCCCGCACGGGGTACGACCTCGCGCTCACCGAGCTGCTCGACGGTGAGCACCGGTTCCTCGTGGCGGCCGGCAGCCCACGCGGAGCCGCGCTGCTCGCGGCCCTGCCCACGCGCGTGGCCGAGGACGCCGACCGGGTCGCGGGCGAGCAGCTCGTGGCGAGCAGCGTCGCGCGGATGGGTCGGTGGCTGGACGTCGGACCGGTGCCGGCCGCCCTGCGCGGGGCCCTCGAGCACCCCCGGTGGGACGACGTCGCGGCCCGGTGCCTGTCCTGCGGCAGCTGCACGCTGGTCTGCCCCACGTGCTTCTGCACCGCCGTCGAGGAGACCACCGACCTGGTGGGGGCGTCGGCGGCGCGGACCCGGGTGTGGGACTCCTGCTTCACCCCCGGCTTCTCGTACATCCACGGCGGGGCGGTCCGGCAGACCACCCGGTCCCGCTACCGCCAGTGGCTCACCCACAAGATGTCGACGTGGGTCGACCAGTTCGGCACCCCGGGCTGCGTCGGGTGCGGCCGGTGCATCACCTGGTGCCCGGTCGGCATCGACCTGACCGAGGAGGTGGGTGCCCTGGTCGGCGCCCACGTCGACGAACCCCAGCGGCAGGACCGGTAGGAGGCGTCATGCAGACGATCGAGGCGGTGCTCGCCGAGCACCCCTTCTTCCGTGACCTCGAGCCGCAGTGGGTGGAGCTGGTCGCCGGCTGCGGCCGCATCGTCCACTTCCGTCCGGGCGAGGACGTCTTCCGCGAGGGGGAGCCGGCGGACCGGTTCTACGTGCTGCGCCACGGCTCGGTGGCCGTCCAGATCTACGGCCCGGCGACCGGCGGGGTGACGATCGAGACTGCCCATGACGGCGACGTCCTCGGCTGGTCGTGGCTGTTCCCGCCGTACCGCTGGACGTTCGACGCCCGGGCGGTGATCGACACCTCGGCCATCGCCTTGGACGGCACCTGTCTGCGCGGCAAGTGCGACGCGGACCCGGCCTTCGGGTACGCGATGATGAAGCGGTTCGCCGAGATCATGCAGCGCCGCCTGCTCGCGACGCGGCTGCGGCTGCTGGACGTGTACAGCCATGGCGTCCCTCGCTGAGCTGCCCCGCGCCGCCGCGGCGGCAGCACCAGCCGCCGGCCCGCTGGTCCCTCGCGTGGTGCGCGTGGAGCGCGTGCACCGTGAGACCAGGGACACGGTGACGCTGGCGCTGCGGCTGCCTCCCGGCGACCCGGCGCTGGAGTACCGGCCCGGCCAGTTCGACATGCTCGGCCCGTTGGGGACGGGTGAGGTGCCGATCTCGGTGAGCGGCGGCGCCCCGGCGGCGGGGACGGTCGAGCACACCGTCCGCGACGTCGGTGGGGTCACCCGGCTGCTGTGCGGGCTGCGGCCCGGGGACGAGCTGCTGCTGCGGGGCCCCTACGGCACCGCCTGGGACGCCGAGGACGGCGTCGGCGGGGACGTCGTCCTCGTCGCCGGCGGCATCGGGCTCGCCCCGCTGCGCCCGGCGCTGCTCCAGGTGCTCGCGGCGCGGGACCGCTACCGCAACGTTGTCCTGCTCTACGGCACCCGCACCCCGCGGGACCTGCTGTTCTCCCGCGAGCTGGATCGGCTGCGCCGTCGCCGCGACGTCGTCCTCGAGCACACCGCCGACTACGCCGAGGCTGGGTGGCGCGGCCGGGTCGGCGTCGTCACCGACCTGGTCGGCCGGGCACCGTTCGACCCGGGCACCACGCTGGCGCTGGTCTGCGGCCCCGAGGTGATGATGCGGCTGACCGCGACGGCGCTGGTCGACCGCGGGGTGCCGGCGTCCCGGGTCCGGGTGTCGCTGGAACGCGCGATGCTCTGCGGCGTCGGGCTGTGCGGTCACTGCCAGCTCGGCCCGTTGTTCGTCTGCACCGACGGCCCGGTGGTCTCGTGGGACACCGCGGCCCCCCTGCTCGTCATCCGGGAGCGCTGACATGCCCACCCGCAGCCCCGCCCGTGCCCGGCGGCCGAAGCTGGCCGTGTGGAAGTTCGCCTCGTGCGACGGCTGCCAGCTCAGCGTGCTGAACCTCGAGGAGGAGCTGCTGCCGCTCGCCGGGGAGATCGAGATCGCGAACTTCCTCGAGGCCTCCAGCGCGGTGATCAAGGGTCCGTACGACCTGTCCCTCGTCGAGGGGTCGGTGACGACGCCGGACGACGCCCGGCGGGTACAGCAGGTCCGGCAGCAGTCGCGCCGCCTCGTGGCCATCGGGGCCTGCGCGAACTTCGGCGGGATCCAGGCGCTGCGCGACCTCATGGACGTGGCGGCGCTCCAGCGCACCGTGTACGCGCACCCGGAGTACCTCGCGACGCTGTCCCGATCGACGCCGATCTCGGCCCACGTCACCGTGGACCTCGAGCTCACCGGCTGCCCGGTGGACCGTGGGCAGCTCGTCGAGGTGCTGACGGCGTTCATCCAGGACCGCCCGGTGCGGCTGCCGCAGCACAGCGTCTGTGTGGAGTGCAAGCGCCGGGGCACAGTGTGCGTGACGGTGGCCCCCGGGACGCCGTGCCTGGGCCCGGTGACGCGCGCCGGGTGCGGGGCGATCTGCCCGGCGTACCACCGTGGCTGCTACGGCTGCTTCGGGCCCGTCGACGGCGCCAACACCGCCGCGGTCGCGGACCGGGCTCGTGAGCTGGGGATGCCGGGACGTGACGTCGCCCGGCTGTTCCGGCTGTTCAACACCGCGGCGCCCGCGTTCGCGAAGGAGGCCGCGCACCATGACGCATGAACGGACGCTGCAGGCCACGCTGCGGGTGCGGGCCCTCTCCCGGGTCGAGGGGGAGGGTGGGCTGCGGGCCCGGGTCCGCGACGGCCGGGTCGTCGAGGTGGGCCTCGACATCTACGAGCCGCCCCGGTTCTTCGAGGGCTTCCTGCGGGGGCGCAGCTACACCGAGCCGCCGGACATCACCGCCCGGATCTGCGGGATCTGCCCGGTCGCCTACCAGATGAGCTCCTGCCAGGCCATCGAGGACGCCTGCGGGGTGCAGGTGCCCGAGACCGTCTGGGCGCTGCGCCGGCTGCTCTACTGCGGGGAGTGGATCGAGAGCCACGCGCTGCACATCCACCTGCTGCACGCGCCCGACTTCCTGCGCTACGACAGCGCGATCGCCATGGCCGCCGACCACCGCGCCGAGGTCGAACGGGGTCTGGCCATCAAGAAGGCGGGCAACGACCTCATGACGCTCGTGGGCGGCCGCGCCGTGCACCCCGTCAACGTGCGGGTCGGCGGCTTCCACCGAGCCCCCACGCTCGCCGAGGTGCGCGAGCACGTCGAGCCGCTGCACCGCGCCCGGGATGCCGCCCTGGAGGTCGTGCAGTGGGTGGCCGGGCTGGAGTTCCCCGACCTCGACCAGCCCTTCGAGTACGTCGCGCTGCGCCCGGCGACGGGCTACCCGCTCGAGCGGGGCCGCGTGGTGTCCAGCGGCGTCCCCGGCCGCACCGACTCCGCCGGTGCCGGCTTCGACCTCGACGCCAGGGACTACGACCACGTCGTGGCCGAGGACCACGTGCAGCACTCGACGGCCCTGCACGCGCACCTGCGCGGCCGCGGCCCGGGCAAGTACGCCGTGGGCCCGCTGGCCCGGTATGCGCTGAACGCCGACCGGCTGTCGCCGCTGGCCGCCGAGGCAGCCCGTGCGGCGGGGCTCGGAGCGGTCTGCCGCAACCCCTTCCGCAGCATCGTCGTCCGCGCCGTCGAGCTCGTCTACGCCCTTGACGAGGCGCTGCGGATCATCGACGGCTACGAGCCGCCCGACCCGCCGGCGGTCGAGGTGCGCCCGCGGGCCGCCGTCGGGTTCGGCGTGACCGAGGCTCCCCGCGGGCTGTTGCTCCACCGCTACCGGCTGGCGAGCGACGGCACCCTGCTGGACGCGCGCATCGTCCCGCCGACGTCGCAGAACCAGGCGGCCATCGAGGACGACATCCGTGGCGTCGTCGTCGACGGGCTCGACCTGCCGCTGGCCGAGCTCACCCACCGCTGCGAGCAGGCGGTCCGGAATTGGGATCCCTGCATCTCCTGCGCCACCCACTTCCTCGACGTCCGCGTCGAGCGCGAGTGAGCCGCCCCCTCGTCGTCTGCGTCGGCGACCCGGTGCGCGGAGACGACGGGGTGGGGCACGCCGTCGCGGGGGCAGTGCGCGAGGCCGCCCCGGAGGTCCGCGTGGTCGAGCTGGCCGGTGATGCCGGGGGGCTGCTCGACTGCTGGTCCGGCGAGAACGTGGTCGTCGTCGTCGACGCGCTGCGCAGCGACGACCCACCCGGCACCCTGCGGGTGCTCGACGTGTCCGCGGCCGACCCCGTGCCGGCGGGGCCGGCGACGAGCAGCCACGGCCTGGGCGTCGCCGAAGCCGTGGCCCTCGGGCGGGTGCTCGGGCGGCTGCCCGGGCGGCTGGTGCTCGTGGGCGTGGTCGGCAGCTGCTTCGACGTCGGCGCCGGGCTGACCCCTGCGGTGGGGGGCGCGGTGCCGTCCGCTGTCGAGGCGGTGCTCGCGGCCGCGCGGGCGGGGTAGCCGGCCGACCCACGTCGTCCACAGGTGGTCGGTGGCGCGCGGTGTCCACAGGCTGCAGCAGGGGGCTGGTCCGGCGCCGGCGGGCAGGGGAGGATCGAGTCGTACAGGTGTTCGACTCCGATCCGAAGGGGGTGCGGCGTGGACCGACGCGTGCGGGCTGCGCTGGAGCTGCTGGTCGCCGCGCCGCCGTCGTGGTTCGAGGTGGGGCCCGGGGCTGGGCCTGAGGCGGTCGAGCTGGCGCAGCAGGGGCTCGAGCGGCTGTGCGCGCTGCGCGCGGACGCGCTGGCCGAGGTCGACGCCTCGGGCGCGTGGCGGCTGTCGGGGGCGGCCTCGGTGCAGGCCTGGGCCCGTGAGGTGCTCGGCGTCAGCGGGGGCGAGGCGGGGGCGGTGGTGCGCACCGCGCGGGCGCTGCACGCCGAGCTGCCCGCGACTCGGCAGGCGCTGTGGGCGGGTCGGCTCTCGTGGGGGCATGCGGTGGCGCTGGCCCGGCACGGGCTGGCCACCACCGCGCGGCGGGCGGCGGTGGCGTCCGTCGGTGGAGAGGCCACCCTCGTCGAGGTCGCCGCCAGCGTCTCGGTGCAGGACCTGGGCCGGCTGCTGGCGTCCTGGGCGCACGGGGTGGATTCCGCTGGCGTGGTCGCGGCCGAGGCTGACGCCTACGCCCAGCGGCGGGTGACCCTCGCCCAGACGTTCGGTGGGATGTGGCACCTGGAGGGTCTGCTCGACCCCGTCGGTGGCGCGACACTGGCGGCGGCCCTGGACTCGGTCGTGGGGGCTGCCCTCGGCACCGCTGGGGAGGAGCGCAGCATCACGCAGGTGCGGGCCGACGCCCTGGTCGACCTGGCCCACGGCGCCCTGGAGGCCGGCGAGGTGCCCCGGGCCGGTGGGCTGCGCCCGCAGCTGCTGCTGCACGTGACCCCTGCCACGGTGGCCGGGGCCACGGGCGCCCCGGCCGCCGAGCTGGTGCCCGGCGGCCTCGCCGTCAGCGGCAGCGCGGCGGGGATGCTGGCCTGCGACTGCGCCCTCACGCCCATCACCTGGGACGACGAGGGTCATCTGCTGGACGTCGGCCGGACGACGCGAACCGTTCCGGTGCGGCTGCGGCTGGCGGTCATCGCCCGGGACCGGTCGTGCGTGTTCCCCGGGTGCGGTCGCGCGGCCACCTGGTGCGAGGCCCACCACATCGTGTGGTGGACCCGTGGCGGTACCACCGCCCTGGACAACCTGTGCCTGCTCTGCCGCTACCACCACCGCCTCGTCCACCACCACGACCTGGCCATCACCCGCGCTCGGGGCGGCACCCACGGAGGCGGTGGGTGGGCGTTCGCCCACCCCGATGGCACTCCCTGGACGGGGACGAGTCGGGCGCCCCGGCGACGACGTACGCGGCCGCCGGCCCGAGCCCCGGCAGCAGTTGCCTGAAGCGGTGGGAGTCGGAACAGCCCGGATGGGTCAACGGGTTCGGCACCGCACTCAGCGGCTGTCGGCTGCGTTCGCCAGCCACCTATCGAAGGCTGTGCGCGTGTCGATCATGGCCGCCCGGTCGCTGTCGGGGGCCTTCGGCCACCTGGGCGGTCAGCGGCGGCGCAGGACCGCGGGCAGGCCGCCCTTCGGACGCAGGGTCACCGCCGGGTCGACGTCAGGGACCCTGCCGTCGGTGAGCTCAGGCGCCCAGTGCTGGGCGAGCGTGGCGAGCACGAGCACGCCCTCGGCCCAGGCGAAGGGCTCCCCGACGCACATCCGCTGGCCGAGGCCGAACGGGAACCAGGCGGTCCGTGGCTGCCCGGGGGCCGACTCGTCGAACCGGCCGTCACCGTTGATCCAGCGCTGGGGCAGGTACTCCTCGGCGTCGGGCCAGAACCGGGGGTCGCGGTGCAGCACCCACTGCGAGGCGAGCACCAGGGAGCCGGCCGGCAGCGTCCAGCCGTCGACGACGACGTCGGCGGTGAGCCGCCGGCCGAGCGTCCAGGCGGGCGGGTAGAGCCGCATCGACTCGGCGAAGGTGGCCGTGGTCACGGGCAGCCGCCCCAGGTCGTCGTAGGTGGGGGCGCGGCCGCCGAGCACGTCGTCGAGCTCGGCGTGCAGCGCCACGGCGGCGGCCGGGTTGGTGGCGAGCAGGGCGAAGGTCCAGCTCAGCGCCATCGCGGTCGTCTCGTGCCCGGCGAGCACGAGAGTCATGACCTCGTCGCGCACCTGGCGGTCGTCCATCCCGGTGCCGTCGGCGTCGTCCCGCGCCGAGAGCAGCATCGACAGCACGTCGCCGGTGTCCCCGGCGGCCCGGTGCTCGTCGACCAGCCGCTGCACGACGTCGTCGAGCTGCGCGATCGCGGCCATCCCGCGGCGGACTCCGGGCAGCGGGAGCCGCTCGAGGAGCTGCGCCCCCGGCAGCACCTGCCGCTGGAAGTGGGTGAGGATCTCGGTCAGCGCCGCCCCGACGTCGCCGGCGTCACCGGAGAGGTCGGCACCGAACAGCGTCCGGCCCACCACGGTGAGGGTCAGCGCCGAGAGGTCAGCGACCAGGTCGAGCTCACGGCCGTCGTGCCAGACGTCACGCTCGTGCTCGAGGGTCGTCGTCACCATCTGCTCGGCGTACGTGCGGATCCGGGCCGCGTGGAAGGCCGGCTGGACCAGGCGCCGCTGCCGCTTCCACAGCTCGCCCTCGGAGGTGAGCAGGCCCTCCCCGAGCAAGACTTTCGACCGTTGCAGCGCCCGGCCCTTGATGGTGAACCGGCCGTTCGTGACGTAGACCTCGCGCACCGTGTCCGGGTGGGTGAGGAAGTAGACGTGCTCGCCGAACATCCGGGTGTGCGCCACCCGCGGGTACTCCTGCGCCACCCGGGTGAACACCTCGGTCGACGGCAGGCGGCGTGAAGCCAGGCCGGCGACCGTCGCGATCCCGGGCGGGCCGGTCGGGCGGGAGACCCGCGCGGCGGGGCGGGGCAGTGTCGTCGTCATGGCCATCAGTCTGCGCCGGTGCCAGACTGCGCGCCATGGCGCCCCCGACGTCCTTACCGGATGCGAACACGTCCCCCCCGAGCGTCACGCTGGCCGACGTCGAGGCCGCCCGGGAGCTGCTGCGCGGCGTGGCCCGGCGCACGCCGCTGGAGGGGTCGCGCCCGCTCTCCGAGCGCGTCGGTGGCCCCGTCCACCTCAAGTGCGAGAACCTCCAGCGGGCCGGCTCGTTCAAGATCCGCGGGGCCTACACCCGGATGGTCCGGCTCTCGTCCGACGAACGGGCGCGGGGCGTCGTCGCGGCCAGCGCGGGCAACCATGCCCAGGGGGTCGCCCTCGCCGCGTCCATGCTGGGGCTGCGCTCGACGGTCTTCATGCCGGAGGGGGCGCCGATCCCGAAGGTGCAGGCCACCCGCGGCTACGGCGCCGACATCCGGTTCGTGGGCGAGACCATCGACACCGCGCTGGACGCGGCCCGGGAGTTCGAGGCCGAGACCGGAGCGGTGCTCATCCACCCCTTCGACCATGTCGACATCGTCGCGGGACAGGGCACCTGCGGACTGGAGATCCTCGAGCAGTGCCCGGACGTCCGCACGGTCGTGGTGTGCACCGGGGGCGGTGGGCTGCTCGCCGGGATCGCCGTCGCGGTCCGGGGGACCCGCCCCGACGTCCGGGTCGTCGGCGTGCAGGCGGAGCGGGCGGCGGCCTACCCGGCGTCGCTGGCGGCCGGGCATCCGGTCGCGCTGGCGAGCATGGCGACGATGGCGGACGGGATCGCGGTGGGCCGCCCCGGTGACGTCCCGTTCGAGCTGGTCCGCCGGTACGTCGACGAGATCCGCACCGTGCCCGAGCCGATGCTCTCCCGGGCCCTGCTGCTGTGCCTGGAGCGGGCCAAGCTCGTGGTGGAGCCGGCGGGCGCCGCCGCGGTGGCGGCCCTGCTGGACGACCCCGGTGCTTTCGAGCCCCCGGTCGTCGCGGTGCTCAGCGGCGGCAACATCGACCCCCTGCTGCTCCTGCGGGTGCTGCGCCACGGCCTCACCGCAGCGGGCCGGTTCCTGTCGGTCCGGGTGACCGTCCCGGACCGCCCGGGCAACCTCGCGGGGCTGCTGGGCGTGCTGGCCGAGTCCGACGCCAACGTCCTCGAGGTGGCGCACCACCGCACCGAGCGGGCGCTCTCCCACGACGAGGTGGCGATCGACGTCGAGCTGGAGACACGGGGGCCGGCCCACACCGAGGCGGTCCTCGCCCGGCTGGCCACCGCAGGGTTCACCGTTCATGTTGAAGATATGGAAAGGCTCGCTTGACAATCAGTGACCCTTGCAGTTCCATATTCCCATGTTTACAGACGTTCGTGCTCTGCTCACGGAGGTCGCCGAGGGCCGGCTGGACCCGGCGGAGGCGGCCCGCCTGTTGGACCAGGCCCCGGCGGCGGCCCCGGCCCAGGCCGAGTCGCAGCCCGCGCCGGACGACGCGGCCGCCGCGGTCCCCCCGCCGAGCCCCGACCAGGCGGTGCGTCGGGTCGTCGTCCGGGCCACCGCCCGATCGGTGCGGCTGGTCGGCGACGTCACCGTGGACAGCGCGACGGTCGAGGGGCCGCACGCGGTGTACCGCGAGGGCGCCGACCTGGTCGTCGGACCGCCCGAGGCAGCGGCCGAGCCCGGCTCCTACAGCTACGAGCAGCGCAGCACGCTCTCCCGCTGGCTGGCGGAGTCGTCGACGTGGGGCACGCCACTGACCGTGCGGGTCCACCCGACGCTGCCGGTCGAGGCGGAGGTGACCGCCGGTGCGCTGCGGATCAGCGGGCTCGCCGCGCCGCTGAGCGTCAAGGTCACCGCCGGGTCGCTCGTCGTCGCGGACTGTGTGGCGCCCGTCCAGGGGGTCGTCCGAGCCGGCAGCGCCAGGCTGGACATGCGCCCGGTCGGGGAGTCGTCGGTGCGGGTCGAGACCGGCAGCGTCGACCTGCGGCTGCAGCCCGGGTCCGACGTGCGGGTGCGGACCCGGGTGCAGCTCGGTGAGGTCTCGGTGCGCGGCGCCGACGGCACCTGGCGCAAGGTCTCCCCGGAGGGGACCGAGGAGGTCGTCGTGGGCACCGGCCGGGACACCGTCGACCTCGACCTCGTCATGGGGTCGGCGAAGGTGCGGCTGCCATGAGCGGCCAGCCTCGCGACCCGCACGCCGACCTCCACCGGCCGCCGCGCGACTGCCCGGTGTGCAGCGCCCCGCTCGCGCTCACCCGGCTCGGCTGCCGCTCCTGCGGGACCGAGCTCTCCGGGGCGTTCCGGCAGTGCGCCTACTGCGGGCTGTCCGACGCCGACCTCGAGCTGCTGCGGGTGTTCCTCGTCTCGCGCGGGAACATGAAGGACCTCGAGCGGCACCTCGGGGTCAGCTACCCCACCGCCCGCCAGCGCTTCGCGGACCTGCTCCGGCGGATCGGCCTGGAGGACCCCGCGGAGCCCGCACCGGCCGATCGGGACCGCGTGCTCGCCGACCTGGCCGCCGGTCGGCTGTCCGTCGACGAGGCGGAGTCGCTGCTGCGCCCCTGACCGGGAAACCCGTTGCCCCTGTCGGAGGGCGGACGTAGGTTCGCCGGATCGGCGGAAGGGATCGGATGGGCATCGCGATCGAGGCGGAGGGGCTGGTCAAGCGCTACGGCGCGGTCCGGGCCCTCGACGGCGTCGACCTGCAGGTCGGCGAGGGCAGCGTGCTCGGCCTGCTCGGCCCCAACGGCGCCGGCAAGACCACGACGGTGCGCGTCCTGGCGACGCTGCTGCGCCCGGATGCGGGCCGGGCCAGCGTCGCCGGCCTGGACGTCGTCCGGGACGCCCAGCGCATCCGCGCCCTGATCGGGCTGTCGGGGCAGTACGCCGCCGTCGACGAGAACCTCACCGGACGGGAGAACCTCTACCTGTTCGGCCGGCTGTACCAGCTGCCGAAGCCCGTCGCCCGGGAGCGGGCGGACGACCTGCTCGAGCAGTTCGCCCTCTCGGCCGCCGCCGACCGGGTCGCCAAGACGTACTCGGGCGGGATGCGCCGCCGCCTGGACCTGGCCAGCGCCCTGATCGGGCGGCCGCGGCTGCTCTTCCTCGACGAGCCCACGACCGGACTGGACCCGCGCAGCCGGCTGGGCATGTGGGACGTTATCCGCTCCCTGGTCCGCGAGGGCACGACACTGCTGCTCACGACGCAGTACCTGGAGGAGGCCGACGAGCTCGCCGACCGGATCGCCGTCGTGGACGCCGGCCGGATCATCGCCGAGGGCACCTCCGACGAGCTCAAGGCGCAGGTGGGTGGCGAGCGGATCGAGGTCGTCGTCCATGCCCGGACGGACATCGGACGGGCGCGAGAGCTCCTCGCCCGCGGCGGCGCCGGCGACACCGAGGTCGACGACCACACCCGCAAGATCACCGTTCCGGCCCGGGGCGGCGCGGCCGCGCTCGTCCAGGTGATCCGTGACCTCGACGAGGCCGGCATCGCCCTGGACGACGTCGCGCTGCGCCGCCCCACCCTGGACGACGTCTTCCTCACCCTGACCGGGCACGCGGCCGACCAGGCCCCACCCGCCGACGACGAGACCGCGGCCACGCCGACGGGCCGGAGGAGCTCATGACCACCACCGAGGGCAGTCAGGTGCTCCCGTCGGCCGTCGCCGACGGCCTGGTCGTCACGTGGCGCAACCTCAAGCGGATCCCGCGGATCCCCGAGCTGGCCGTGTTCGCGGTGCTGCAGTCGATCATGTTCGTACTGCTGTTCGCGTTCGTCTTCGGGGGCGCGATCCGGCTGCCCGGCGGCGGCTCCTACCGCGAATACCTCATGCCGGGGATCTTCGCCCAGACGCTGGCCTTCGCCGCGGTGACGACCGCGATCGGCATGACCGAGGACATGAACCGCGGCATCATCGACCGGTTCCGGTCCCTGCCCATGGCGCGGTCGGCGGTGCTCAGCGGCCGGACGACGTCCGACGTCGTCTACAACGCCGGGATCCTCTTCGTCCTCATGCTCTCGGGCCTGGCGGTGGGGTGGCGGGTCCACACCGGGCTCGGCGGCTTCCTCGCCGCCTTGGCCCTGCTCCTGCTGTTCGCCCACGCGATGTCGTGGGTGGGGGTGTACGTCGGCCTCGTGGTGCCCACCGTCGAGGTGGCGCAGCAGGTCGGGTTCATCGTCATCTTCCCGCTCACGTTCCTGTCGAACGCCTTCGTGCCGATCGGGACGATGCCGGGGTGGCTGCAGCCCTTCGCGGAGTGGAACCCCATCAGCGCGCTGGTGTCCGCATGTCGCGAGCTGTTCGGCAACCCGAACCCCTTCGTGACCGACAGCCTGCCCGGCCGGCACCCGGTCCTGGTCACCCTGGTCTGGACCATCGGCCTGCTCGTGGTCTTCGCGCCGCTGGCCATCCGGCGCTACCGGGAGGCCAGCACCCGCTGACGCAGCCCCCGGTCAGCCGGTGAAGGGCTGGGCGTCGAGGACCTCGACGGTGAGCTGCTTGCCGTTGGGGAGGGTGTAGGTGACCGAGTCGCCGACCGCGGAGTCGAGGACGGCGCCGCCGAGGGGTGACTGCGGGGAGTAGACGTCGATGTCGGTGTGCCCCGCCTGCTCGCGCGACCCGAGCAGGAACGTCTCGCGCTCGCCGTCCAGGGCGCCACCGCGGAACGCGACCTGCACGACCATGCCCGCCTTCACCGTGCCGTCGGCCTCAGGGGCGGCGCCGACCTGGGCCGTCTCGAGCAGGTGGCGCAGCTGCTTGATCCGCGCCTCCATCTTCCCCTGCTCCTCCTTGGCGGCGTGGTAGCCGCTGTTCTCGCGCAGGTCGCCCTCCTCGCGAGCGGCCTCGATCTTCTTCGCCAGCGCCCCGCGGGCCGGTCCGGTGAGGTGCTCGTACTCGGCCTTGAGCCGGTCGTAGGCCTCCTGCGAGAGCCAGGTGGTCACGGGCGTACTCCTGCACGGGTTCGCGAGTCACCCGAGCAGGAGGCCGTCCCGTGTCCCGATCCACACTCCGCGTCGGCCTGGTGGCCGCCGCGGTGCTCGCCACTGCTGCATCCCTCACCGCGTGCGGCTCGTCCTCCGAGGGGGAGTCGTCCTCCTCGTCCGGCGCCGGCACCAGCGTCGACGCCGCGCTCGCCGCCAAGGTGCCTGACGCGATCAAGTCCGACGGCAAGATCGTCATCGGGGTCGACGCCACCTACGCGCCCAACGAGTTCCTGGACACCGACGGCCAGACCGTCATCGGATTCAACATCGACCTGTTCGACGCGGTCGCGGCCAAGCTGGGCCTGCAGACCGAGTGGGTGCCGGCCCCGTTCGCCAACATCATCCCGAGCGTGCAGTCGGGCAAGTACGAGATCGGCGTCTCGTCGTTCACCGTCAACGAGGAGCGCATGCAGATCGTCAACATGGTCAGCTACTTCTCGGCCGGCACCCAGTGGGCGACGCAGAAGGGCAACCCGAACTCGGTGGACCCGGACGCCGCGTGCGGCCTGAAGGTCGCCGTCCAGAAGGCGACCGTCCAGGTCGACGACGTCGAGGCGCGGTCGAAGGCCTGCACGGACGCGGGCAAGTCCGCCATCACCATCGACCAGTACCAGGGCCAGGACCAGGCGACCGCCTCGGTGGTGTCGGGCAAGGACGTCGCCATGCTCGCCGACTCGCCGATCATCGCGTACGCGGTGAAGCAGACCAACGACCAGCTCGAGCTGCTCGGCGACATCTACGACTCGGCTCCGTACGGGTACGCGATCCAGAAGGAGCAGACGGACTTCGCCCAGGCTGTTGCGGATGCCGTGAAGGCGCTGATCGCCGACGGCACCTACAAGTCGGTGCTCGACGAGTGGGGTGTCAGCCAGGGCGCTATCACCGACCCCACGGTTAACCCGACGTTGGGGTAGGCGGCGATGACCGAACCGACCGGACAGGCACGGCCCGAGCCCATCAAGGCCGTGCCCGTCCGGCACCCCGGGCGGTGGGTGGGGATCGTCGTCGTGGCGATCCTGACGGCGATGTTCCTCCACATGCTGTTGACGAACGACGCGTTCCAGTGGCAGTTCATGTTCGACAACATGTTCTCGGAGCCGGTGCTCAAGGGCGCCTGGACCACGCTCTGGGTGACCGTGGTGGCCATGATCCTCGGCGTGGTCATCGGCGTGATCATCGCGGTGATGCGGCTGTCGCCGAACCCCGTGATCTCGTCCGCGGCCTTCGCCTACACGTGGTTCTTCCGGGCGGTCCCCCGCGTCGTCCTGCTGGTGCTGTTCGGCAACCTCGGGATCCTCTATGCGGAGGTCGGCTTCGGCCTGCCCTTCGGCGAGCAGCTGCTCGGGCTCTTCGGCCTCGAGGGCTCCGGGCAGATCTTCGGCGTGGACGCCAACAAGATCCTCTCCGGCCTGGTCGCGGGCCTGCTGGGGCTGTCCCTCTCCGAGGGCGCGTACATGGGCGAGATCGTGCGGGCGGGGATCCAGTCCATCGACCCCGGCCAGGCGGAGGCGGCCCAGGCGCTGGGCATGGGCCGGGGGCTGACGATGCAGCGGATCGTCCTCCCGCAGGCCATGCGGGTGATCGTGCCACCGACCGGCAACGAGACCATCGCCATGCTGAAGGACACCGCCCTGCTCGCGTTCGTCCCCGTGACCAACGAGCTGTTCTTCCAGCTCCAGGCGATCGGCAGCCGGACCTTCCAGGTGTTCCCCATGCTCGTCGCGGCCTGCCTGTGGTACCTGTCCATGACCAGCGTCCTCATGGTCGGCCAGTACTTCCTGGAGAAGCGCTTCGCGCGCGGCGTCCAGGGCCGGGCGAAGGAGAAGCTGCTCAAGGCGACGGTCCCGACGGGAGCAGGCATCGAATGAGCGACCACCCGATGGTGAAGGCCGAGCAGGTCTGCAAGTCGTTCGGCCACGTGGAGGTACTCAAGGGGATCGACCTCGAGATCGCCCCGCGCGAGGTGTTGTGCATCATCGGTCCGTCGGGCTCGGGCAAGTCGACCTTCCTGCGCTGCATCAACCACCTCGAGGACGTGGACGCCGGGAAGCTGTGGGTCGACGGCGAGCTCGTCGGCTACCGCGAACGCGGCGGCAAGCTGCACGAGATGAAGGAGCGCGACGTCGCCGCCCAGCGCCGCGAGATCGGGATGGTCTTCCAGCGGTTCAACCTCTTCCCGCACATGACCGCGCTCGAGAACGTGATGGTCGCGCCGGTCAAGGTCAAGGGCGAGAAGAAGTCGGTGGTCCACGAGCGGGCCATGGACCTGCTCAAGCAGGTGGGCCTCGGCGACCGCGGCGGGGCCTACCCGTCGATGCTGTCCGGCGGCCAGCAGCAGCGGGTGGCCATCGCCCGGGCGCTGGCGATGCAGCCCAAGCTCATGCTCTTCGACGAGCCGACGTCGGCGCTGGACCCCGAGCTCGTGGGGGACGTGCTCGAGGTCATGCGCCAGCTCGCCGAGTCCGGGATGACCATGGTCGTCGTCACCCATGAGATGGGGTTCGCCCGCGAGGTGGGCGACTCGCTGGTCTTCATGGACGGCGGCGTCGTCGTCGAGGCCGGCCCGCCGCGCGAGGTGATCACCAACCCGCAGCACAAGCGCACCCAGGCTTTCCTCTCCAAGGTGCTGTAGTCGGCTGCCGCAGCGGGGTGCGGCGCTACCGGGCTCGGCAGGTGTCGACCCTGCCGAGCACCGCGCGCGAGGTGGTCTCCAGGGCCACCGCGACGCGGCTGTCGGTGCGGCCGACGGGGATGTCGACCTCGGCCTCTCCGACGACCAGCGTCGTGTCGTCCTGGGCGATCACGCGGCACACGACGGCATCCTCGGCCGCCTTGGAGACGCTGAACCGGACGTCGACCACCGTGTCGGAACGCACGTCGTACCCGATGGTCGCCCAGGACAGCGCACCGGTCCGCTCCCGCCACTGCAGGTAGACCCAGGTCGTCGCGCCCACAGCCACCAGCAGCCCCAGGACGACGAGCACGGTGCGGGCGCGGCGGGACAGCGGGTGGGCACCGTAGTCGGCGTGCTGCAACGGGGGGCCGGACACGACGTCCAGTCTGCCGTGCCGCCCGGGCTGAGAGGATGGGGGGCCGTGCCGACCCCGGAGGACCCCCAGTGAGCGAGCCGCTGCGTCTGATGGCCGTGCACGCCCACCCCGACGACGAGTCCAGCAAGGGCGCTGCGACGATGGCCCGCTACGCCGCCGAGGGGGTGGCCGTGCTCGTCGTCACCTGTACCGGCGGGGAGCGTGGCGACGTCCTCAACCCCGCCCTGGCCGACGACCCGGAGGTCCTGGCCGACATCGCCACCGTGCGGCGCCGGGAGATGGCGACGGCCCGCGACATCCTCGGCGTCGAGCACCGGTGGCTCGGCTTCGTCGACTCGGGCCTGCCGGAGGGCGACCCGC
>JALOLN010000114.1 GCA_025455945.1 Actinomycetes bacterium | reverse complement strand
GCTCACCGGGCTCTCCCTCGTCGACGTCCAGACCGACGGGACGACGGTGTCGGTGACGCTGACCGCCCGCGCCGAGCTGCCGCTGTACTCCTCGGTCACAGCCGCTCCGGAGGGGGTGCCGATCACGGTGACCGCGCGGGCGCGCTGCAGCGTCCGCTGACCGAGGCCCTTCGCCCCGTGCAGCACCCCCGTCCGGAGCGAGACGATCAAGGTATGACGATCGAGAAGAGCGTGGTTGCGGACCCGCTCGCCCGCGCGCTGGACGGGCTGGTCGCCCGTCCCAGGCGTGAGCCGGCTGCCCGAGGCGCTCGGGTACCTCGGCGGCGCGCTCGTCCTGACCGCCGGGCTGCTCGTGGTGGCCCGCGGCTGGTCCGAGTTCTCCTACGCGGCGCAGCTGGCCCTCCTCGCGCTGAGCACCCTGGCCGTCCTCGTCGCGGCGACCGTCATCGCCCGGGGGACGGCGGGCGGTGTCGCGGCGCTGCGGGGGACGGCACAGGCCCAGCGTCGCCGGCTGGTCGGCGTCCTGCTCATCCTCGGCGCAGGCTTGGTCGCCGGAACGGTGGGCCTGGTGCTCGACCACGTCGGTGCCGACCTGGTCGTCCTGCCCTCGGTCCTCGCCGCACTCGCGGTTTCCGTCGTCGCCGTGGCGCTGGCGCCGGGTGTCGTTCCGACCCTGGGCGTCTTCGTCGCCGGGGGGGCGTTCCTCGGGTCGCTCACCGAGCCCTTCGAGAACCCCGCACCCCTGCTCGTCTGGATCCTGGGCATCGTCGTGGCAGCCGTGGCCTGGCTGCTGACCGCCCCGCGCCTGACCGGTGAGCGCACCCTGTCTCTGGTCCTCGGCCTGGCCACGCTGGTCGTCACCGGCTGGGTCGCCGCCGGCATCCCTGCAAGCGACCTGGCGGACGAGTGGGGGAGCGACGCCCTTCGGCCCTTCGGGCTCGCCGTGCTCGTCGGCGTCGCGGTGGTCGGGGTGCTGCAGTTCCTGCGCGACGAGGGCTGGCCGTGGATCACCGCCGCCGCGGTCGCCTCGGCCGCTGTCGTGTTCGAGGTGGCGGGCGAGGCCCTCGGCGGGGTGGTGGCGGCGTTTGTGGCCGGCCTGGCCTTCCTGGCGGTGAGCGCCCTGCTCATCGTCCGGCGTGGTCGTGGCGAGAGGTCACCGACCTGACTCCGGCTAGGAGCAGGGAGCGAACCGCGCGGCCCGGTCCGACACGACGCTCGTGCCGCCCAGCGCCCCGGCCTGGGTGACACCGAGGGCCAGGCGTGCGTCGCGGGTGGCCGCGGTGACACACGTGCCCGCGGCGAGCAGCAACGGCGCGGAGTCGGCGTGCGCGGCCGGAGCCGCCGCGAGCGCGTCCGGGTAGTTCGTCCCGGTTGCCACGTACGTCGTCGCCGACGTGCCGAAGACCTGCAGCGCGACAGCAGCCGCGGTGGCGTACCGGTCGGCGCCGGAGATCCGGGTCACCGGGCCCGCGGTGTACGCGGCGAGGGCCGTCGTGCGCGGCGGCCGCGCCGCCGGACAGCGCGTCGGCGTACCCCGTCCCGGTGGCGACGTACGCGACCGGCACCGGCCCGGTGAACGCCGACCGCACCACGGCCGCGCCCGTCGCGTAGCGGTCCGCGCCCGACGCCCGGGTGACCGCACCCGTGGTGAAGCCGGCCAGCGCCTGGGCCACCGCGTCGGAGACGACCGACGGCCCGCCGACCACGACGATCCGCCCCGGGGCGAGCCGGGTCAGCTCGGCCGCGACGGACGCCGGGATGGCGTCACGGGTGACCGTGAGCACGGGGCCACCGAGACGTGCGGCCGCCGGCCCGGCGCCGAGGGCGTCCGCGAACCCCTGGCCGGTCGCCACGTAGACGACCGGAACGCCGGGGGAGAACGAGTGCGCGCTCACCGCGGCTGCCGTCGCGTAGCGGTCGGAGCCGGACAGCCGGAACACGTCGAGCGTCGGTGCCACGGTCACCCGTGCTCCGGCGGCAGACGTCCCGGCCAGCGAGACAGTCCACGCGCCCGATGCGGAGCTCCAGCTCGCTCCGACCGGCAGGTCGTGCCCGGTCGTGCCCGGTCGCAGGTCGAGCAGCTGGGTCTCGCCCCGGCCGGAGTCGACCCGGGTGACGTACAGCCCGGGCCGCCAGTCCGGGTAGGGCGACGACCCGAGCCAGGCGTCGCGGCCGACCGCGGTGCGGTACTCGACGTAGTAGGTCTTCCCGGAGTCGAGCAGCCGCAGCGCCCGGACGCCCGACCCGGACGACACCGGCGCCAGGGTCAGGTCCTCGCCGCCCACCGCGGTGAGCATCCCGCCGCCGGGGACCAGCCCGATCCGCTGCAGGTGGCCGGCCGACAGGTGTCCGGTGTGGTTGTGCCCGATCCCCATGACGTCGAGGAAGTCCATGTAGGACTCGGAGGAGCAGGTGCCCGACTCGACCTGCTCCGCCCCGTTGGCGGCGGTGCAGCGCCACAGGTTGGAGTGGTAGAGGCCGAGGTTGTGCCCGAGCTCGTGCGAGTACACGTCGGCGCGGTCGTAGCGGTTGATCCACAGCGTCAGGCCGGTGCTCGACATGCTGCCGATCTGCGCCAGCCCGGCCCAGCCGCAGCGGGTGTCGGCGAAGCTGATCAGCAGGTGGTCGGCCCGGCTGCGCCAGTTGCCGAGCAGCGCCCCCACCGCGCTGGCCAGGCCGGCAGTGTCCTGGCACCCCCCCGGCACGGCGACGTAGGTCCAGGGCCGGGACTCGGTCACGGTGAACCGCACCAGTCCGCCCGAGACGTCGTTCCAGTAGGAGTCGGCCGCTGCCACGGCGGCGGCTGCCTTCGGAGCGCTGGTCGGTGCACTGGCTCCCCAGTAGACGGGCACGACGATGACGCGGCGCGAGGTGACGACCGCCGCGGTCTCGGAGGGCAGGGTCTGGACTGCCTGGTCCGATCCCGGGGAGGGGAGGGCCGTCACCTCGGCCGCTGTCACAGCGGTGGCCCGACGGACCGGACGGTCCGCGCGACTGGCCACCGGGGTCAGCCCGGTCACGCGCAGCCGGACGTGGGAGCCGGCAGCGACGCGCTCCAGCGCGCGCCGCGGCAGCTCGGTCCGGGTCCCGTCGGCGGCGACGACGACGTCGAGCTCGTGGCCGCTGCCGTCGGGCTGGTCGACGATGTAGCGCTCGAGGACGCCGGTGACCTCGGTGCCGCCGGCAGGGGTGGCCGCCGCTGCGGGGACGGCGGGCGCGGCGAGCAGCACCGACAGCAGCAGAGACAGCAGGAGTCCGAGCAGCCCCAGCGAGGCCGCCGCGGGGAGTCTCCGGTCCAGCGCGTGCACCTGCCCCACAGCCAGCCCCCACCCGTGTCGTCGGCGTCCCGGTCGGACGGACGTCCTCAGGTCTCGCTTCGACGCCCCGGCGGGCACCCTGTTGCTCCGTCCGGGTGACGACCGGGGCCGGCCGCCGTCGTCGCGTACCCTGGTGTGACGTGGCCGCCACCGACGTCTCCGACGCCCTGCGCGACCTCGACGCCACGCTGAGCAGCGTCGAGGCGGTCCTCGACCTGCCCCGGCTGCGCGGGCAGCTGGCCGAGCTCAACGAGCAGGCGGCGGTGCCGAACCTGTGGGACGACCAGGAGCGGGCGCAAGCCGTTACCTCCCGGCTGTCGCACACCCAGAGCGAGATCGCTCGGGTCGAGGGCCTGCGCCGCCGGGTGGACGACCTCGCGGTGCTGTTCGAGCTCGCCGAGGCCGAGGACGACGCCGACACGCGGACCGAGGCCGAGGTCGAGCTGGCCGACCTGCAGCGGGCGGTCGCTGAGCTCGAGGTCCGCACGCTGCTGGCGGGGGAGTACGACGCCCGCGAGGCACTGGTGACAATCCGCGCCGAGGCCGGCGGGGTCGACGCCGCGGACTGGGCCGAGATGCTGGTCCGGATGTACTTGCGCTGGGCCGAGCGGCACGGCTACCCGGTCGAGGTCTACGACACCTCCTACGCGGAGGAGGCGGGGATCAAGTCGTCCACCTTCGCGGTCAAGATCCCTTATGGGTACGGCACTCTCTCCGTGGAGCAGGGCACGCACCGGCTGGTGCGGATCAGCCCGTTCGACAACCAGGGCCGGCGGCAGACGTCGTTCGCCGGCGTCGAGGTGCTGCCGGTGGTGGAGCAGGCCGACCACATCGAGATCCCCGAGGGGGACATCCGCATCGACGTCTTCCGGTCGTCGGGCCCCGGCGGGCAGAGCGTCAACACGACCGACTCGGCGGTGCGGATCACCCACCTGCCGAGCGGCATCGTGGTGTCGTGCCAGAACGAGAAGTCCCAGATCCAGAACCGGGCGGCGGCCCTGCGCGTGCTCCAGGCCCGGCTGCTCGAGGCGCGCCGCCGCGAGGAGCGGGCCGCGATGGACGCGCTCAAGGGCGACTCTGCGGGATCGTGGGGCAACCAGATGCGCTCCTACGTCCTGCACCCCTACCAGATGGTCAAGGACCTTCGGACGGAGCACGAGACGGGCAACACCGCTGCGGTCCTGGACGGGGAGATCGACGACTTCATCGAGGCCGGGATCCGCTGGCGCAAGCAGCTGGAGCGGGCCTGACCTCGACCGAACGGACGAACCTGGGCGACGTCCGGGCGCCACGCCGTGCCGATCCTCGGTGACCGACCGTCATCGTGGTTGGATGACGCGGTAAGCACAGGAGAAGGACACGGGTGGGCGTGAGCCCATCGGGGAGGCCCTGATCCGCGGCCGGAGCACGGTCACCGATCGCGTCACGCGAGCGGCCGCGGGGAGCCAATGGTGAGACCGACCCCGAACGTGCGAGTGGGAGGTCGGTCCCGATGAGGTCCAGCACTACCGTCCGTGCAGCCCGGCTGCTCGGCGGCCTTGCGGTCGTGGCTGCCCTGTCGCCCTGGGTGGGCGGCGGCGCTGCCCTGGCCAGCGGCAGTGGCGGTGCCGGTGGCGACGCCGACTGCGGCACCCGTCCCAGCGGGGTCGCCGACTACGCGACCTGCACCATGCTGACGTCCGACGGCGCCACCCACGGTGAGACCTGGGCCTGGCGGACCAAGGACAACGAGATCCGCGTGGCCACCTTCCCCGGTGCCGAGCTGGCCCCCGGTGAGGCCGTCCAGCTGTGCGTGCGCTCCTCCGGTCCCTACGGCGCCGGGCACGTCTGCTCGGCCGGTCCGGACCGGGTCTACGCCGGCGGCGACACCTGGATCCGCGTGCCTGTCGGCGTCGTGGAGATCGAGGAGGGCGACGACCTGTACTACTCGCTGTCGGTCGACCTCGGTGACGTCGTCGCGGTGGCCCATGGCGACGCCAGTGACGTCCCCGGGTCCAACTACGGCTCGCCGAGCCCGTCGGTCTCCCCGAGCGAGAGCGCCACGCCGACGGGCAGCCCGTCGGTGTCCCCGAGCACCAGCACGTCCGCGAGCATCTCGCCGAGTGCGAGTGGGTCGCCGTCGGCCAGCACCTCGCCCAGCCAGAGCGGCAGCTCCACCTCGCCGAGCGTCTCGCAGTCGCCGGCCTCGGTGTCGCCCGAGACCAGCGTCGAGGCCGAGGTCCTGGCCCAGACCGGCGCCGGGGACGCCGGTGACAGCCTGCTGCTCGCCGCCGGCCTGCTGGCGGGTGGCATCGCGCTGCTGACGCTGTCGCGGCCGAGCACGTCGACCCGACGGCACTGATCGGCCACGAGCACGAAGGCGACAGGCGTGTGACCAAGGTCACACGCCTGTCGCCTTCGTGATGCTGCCGGGGTGACCCGCCACGCCAGCGGCGCGGGACGGCCAGGGGCGGTCGCGGCGGCACGTAGACTCGGCGGTCGGCCGGTCGCACCGCCGCACTCCCCTGACCCCGAACCCGGCCCTGGCGTCTCGTGATTCGCTTCGACTCCGTCACCAAGCAGTACCCGACGCAGACCCGGCCCGCCCTGGACGACCTCACCCTGGAGATCGAGAAGGGTGAGTTCGTCTTCCTCGTGGGCGCGTCCGGCTCCGGGAAGTCGACCTTCCTGCGGCTCATGCTGCGCGAGGAGCGGCCCACGCGCGGCGCGGTGTTCGTCCTGGGCAAGGACCTCAACCGGCTGTCCAACTGGAAGGTGCCCGCGCTGCGGCGGGAGATGGGCACCGTCTTCCAGGACTTCCGGCTGCTGCCGAACAAGACGGTCTTCGAGAACGTCGCGTTCGCGCTGGAGGTGATCGGCAAGCCCCGGCACACCATCGCCCAGGTCGTCCCCGAGGTGCTCGAGCTGGTCGGCCTGGCCGGCAAGGAGGGCCGCCGACCCGACGAGCTCTCCGGCGGGGAGCAGCAGCGGGTGGCGATCGCTCGCGCGTTCGTCAACCGGCCCAAGCTGCTCATCGCGGACGAGCCGACCGGGAACCTGGACCCCTCGACCAGCGTCGGGATCATGAAGCTGCTCGACCGGATCAACCGCACCGGTACCACCGTCGTCATGGCCACCCACGACGCGGCCATCGTCGACCAGATGCGTAAGCGCGTGGTGGAGCTCGAGGGTGGCCACCTGGTGCGCGACCAGTCCCGCGGCGTCTACGGCTACTCGCGCTGACGCGTACCCGACCAGCAGCCCCCACAGCAAGGAAGTCACCAGCAGATGCGAGCCCAGTTCGTCCTCAGCGAGGTCGCCATCGGCCTGCGCCGCAACCTCGGCATGACGATTGCCGTGGTCATCACGGTCGCCGTGTCGCTGGCGATGTTCGGCGCCGGCCTGCTGACCCGCGCGCAGGTCAACGAGATGAAGGACTTCTGGTACGACAAGGTCGAGGTCTCGGTCTTCCTGTGCGGTCCGGACAGCGACGAGCCCAGCTGCGCGGGCGGGAAGGTCACCGACGAGCAGCGCACGCAGATCGAGGCGGACCTGCGGGCGCTGCCGCAGGTCGAGGAGGTCTTCTACGAGTCCCAGCAGGAGGCCTATGAGCGGTTCAAGGAGCAGTTCAAGGACACCGCGATCGCGCAGAACGTCACACCGGACTCGCTGCCCGAGTCGTTCCGCGTGAAGCTCGCCGACCCGACCCAGTACGACATCGTCGCCGGCGCGTTCCAGGGCCGGCCGGGCGTCGAGCTGGTCCAGGACCAGCGCAAGCTGCTCGAGACCTTCTTCCGGGCGCTCAACGCCGGGCAGGTGGCGGCCCTGGTGGTGGCGGCGGCGATGATCGTCGTCGCCCTGCTGCTCATCTCGAACACGATCAGGGTGGCTGCGTTCACCCGCCGGCGCGAGACCGGGATCATGCGGCTGGTGGGAGCGTCCAACTTCTACGTCCAGCTGCCGTTCGTGCTGGAGAGCGTGCTCGCTGCCCTCGTCGGTGCGCTGATCGCCGGCGCGGCGCTGATCGTCGTCAAGGTCACCCTGATCGACCAGATCCTGGCGCCGTCGTTCCCGTTCACCAACTTCATCGGGTGGAACAGCGTCTGGGTGACGATCGCGCTGGTGCTTCTCGCGGCCGTGCTCATCTCGTCCCTGGCCAGCTTCGTCACGCTACGGCGCTACCTGCGGGTGTGACAGGCTCACCCCGGTCCCGGCGTGTCGATCGTGCTCGCCGGGGCCTGCTCCGAGAAGATGGACGCTCCACCCGCACGCCTAGGAGCACCTTCCCCATGCGCCTTCGCCCCGCCAGCGTGGCTGTCCTCGCGGCAGTCGCCCTTGCGCTGGGCACGCTGGCCCCGGCGGCAGCGGACGACGACCTCGAGCGCAAGCAGCAGGCCCTCAAGCGGCAGCTCGCCGCGGCCCACAGCGACATCGAGTCGCTGTCCGCCGAGGCCGAGAAGGCGGCGGCGGCCTGGACCACGGCCAAGGCCGAGCTGCCCAAGGCACAGGCCGAGGTGGCCAGCGCCAACCGGGCGCTGGCGGCGGCACGGGCCGGCTGGTGGGGCAGCTGGCACGCCGGGCCTACCAGAACGGGCAGTTCGCCGAGCTCGCCGTGGCGCTGGATGCGGAGAGCATCGACGAGTTCGCCGGCCGGATCGCGGGGATCCAGGCGGTGGCCCAGTCGCAGAACGGGCTGTTCGACCGGCTCGCGGTCGACCGGGCGGAGCTGGCCGCCAAGCGCGCCGAGCTTGAGGCGGTCCGTGCCGGCGTGGCGGAGAAGAAGGCCGCGGCTGCGGCCCAGGTCAAGACCGTCCAGGCGCTGCTGAAGAAGGCGCAGGCCGCGCAGGCCAGGGTGGCCCGGCTCGTGGCGGCCCGGGCCGCGGCGCTGGGCAGCGTGCAGGCGGCGCGCGCGCAGGAGCTGCGCCGGGCGGCCGCGCTGAAGGCCGAGCAGCGCCGGGTGGCGGCGCTGATCGCCGCCCGCACCTCCCGAGGCAGCGGTGCCATCGGTGGCGAGCTGGCCTGGCCGGTCCCGGGCGGGGGGCTGACGATGAGGGCCGGCCCACGCATCCACCCGGTCTACGGCTACCGGTCCTGCCACACCGGCATCGACATCGGGGGCGGCTACGGCGCCCGCATCGTCGCCCCCGCCGCGGGCACCGTCGTGGCGACCTACTCCAGCGACGCCTACGGCAGCGTCACGGTGGTCGACCACGGCAACGGGCTGTCCACGTTCTTCGCCCACCAGTCCAGCCGGAGCGTGGGTCAGGGCCAGCGGGTCTCGCGCGGCCAGACCATCGGCTACACCGGCACGACCGGCTGGGTCACCGGGCCCCACCTGCACTTCGAGGTGCACGTCAACGGCCAGCCGTTCGACCCGCTGGGCTGGCTGGGGATGGGCTCGAAGCGGGCCATCGTCTGCTGATCCGCGATCACGGCGGCGGGGTCCCCACGGCGCGCCCGTACACTCGAGCGCATGTCCCCGCTGCCGCGGCGCGTCCGGGGCGGTGCGCTGGTCGCCACCGTCGCGGTGGGCGCGTTCGTCGCGGGCACGGCCGTCGGAGGCTCGAGTACGGGGCTGCAGGAGCCTGTCGCGCCGGCGAGCGTGCTGGACGAGGCCGCGGACCGGATCATGGCGGACGCCGCCCGGCCGGTGCAGCGCGACGTCCTCGAACGCGCCGCCGTCGACGGCATGCTCAAGGCCCTCGGGGACCGCTGGTCGGCGTACTACGAGCCGAGTGAGTTCGCGTCGTTCACCGACGCCCTCGAGGGCCGTTACACCGGGGTGGGGCTGTGGCTGCGGCAGGACTCCGACGCCCGCCTGCTCGTCTCCGGCGTGCAGGAGGGAGCGCCGGCGGCCCGCGTCGGGGTCCGGGTCGGCGACGAGGTCGTCTCGGTGGACGGCGTGGACGTCGTCGGCGAGCCCGTGTCGGACGTCCTGAGCCGGCTCCGCGGCGCCGACGGCAGCGACGTGCGCGTGGGGTTCCGGCGCGCCGACGGCACCCACGTGGTGACCCTCCAGCGCGAGGTGGTGGCCACGGAGGACGTCACCGTCGACCGGCTGCGCAACCAGGTGCTCATGATCCGGGTGGCGGGCTGCACCCGGGGGGTCGGCCGGCAGGTACGGGTCGCGCTCGCCGCGGACCGGGCGGGGTCCCGGGGCGGCATCGTCCTCGACCTGCGCGGCAACGCCGGGGGCCTGGTCGACGAGGC
>JALOLN010000113.1 GCA_025455945.1 Actinomycetes bacterium | reverse complement strand
CGCCCGCGGGTTGCCGAGCAGCAGCGGGCGGTCCCGGTTGAAGCCCACCCGCCGGGCGGCGTCCGCCACCCCGACGTCGAGGAAGACCACGGTCCGCCCCACCAGGCGGTCCCGGGTGCCCGGGTCGAGTACCGCGCCGCCGCCCAGCGCGAGCACGCCGTCATGGTCGGCCAGGGCCGCGGCCACCGCGGTCCGCTCCAGCGCGCGGAACCCGGCCTCGCCCTCGGTGACGAAGACGTCCGCGACGCTGGCCCCGGCCGCCGCCTCGACGTCGGTGTCGGTGTCCCGGAAGGCCACGCCCAGGCGCTCGGCGACCAGGCGACCGACCGTGGTCTTGCCCGCGCCGGGCGGGCCGACGACGACGACGACCGGCGCCATCAGCGGATCACGAGGTGGTCGAGGTACCCGACGAGGTTGCGACGGGTCTCGGCGACGGAGTCCCCACCGAGCTTCTCCAGCGCGGCGTCGGCCAGGACGAGGGCCACCATGGCCTCGGCCACCACCCCCGCGGCCGGGACGGCGCACACGTCGGAGCGCTGGTTGATCGCCTTGGCCGGCTCGCCGGTGCGGACGTCGACCGTCGCCAGGGCCCGCGGCACGGTGGAGATCGGCTTCATCGCCGCGCGCACCCGCAGCACCTCGCCGGTGGAGATCCCGCCCTCGGTGCCTCCGGACCGTCCGGTGCGCCGACGGACGCCGTCCGGGGAGCTGTCGATCTCGTCGTGCGCCTGGGAGCCCCGGGCCCGCGCGACCATGAAGCCGTCGCCGACCTCGACCCCCTTGATCGCCTGGATCCCCATGAGCGCGGCCGCCAGCCGGGCGTCCAGACGCCGGTCCCAGTGCACGTGGCTGCCGAGCCCGGGCGGGAGCCCGTGCACGACGACCTGGACCACCCCGCCGAGGGTGTCGCCGTCGCGCCGGGCCGCCTCGATCTCCGCGACCATCGCCGCACCGGCCGCCGGGTCGGCGCAGCGCACCGGGTCGGCGTCGATGACGGCGAGGTCACCGGGGCCGGGGACGGCCCCCGTCTCGTCCGCCACGCCGCCGATCGCCACGACGTGGCTCAGCACCTCCGCCCCCAGGGCCTGGCGCAGGAACGCGCGGGCCACCGTGCCCAGCGCGACCCGGGCGGCGGTCTCCCGCGCGCTGGCCCGCTCCAGCACGGGGCGGGCGTCGTCGAAGCCGTACTTCTGCATGCCGGCGAGGTCGGCGTGGCCGGGCCGGGGCCGCGACAGCGGGGCGTTGCGGGCCAGCCCGGCGAGCACC
This sequence comes from Actinomycetes bacterium, assembly GCA_025455945.1. Lineage (GTDB taxonomy): Bacteria > Actinomycetota > Actinomycetes > Prado026 > Prado026 > Prado026. The sequence continues at coordinate 5,264 of JALOLN010000113.1, read as the reverse complement.
TCGGGGTCGACCGGGTCGGGCGACATGACCTGCTCCCACTTCGGCCACTCCGTGTTGCCCACCCGCACCGCCACCGGCGAGCCGAGCGTGACCCCGTGCCGCACCCCACCGAGGAACTCCACGGCGTCACGCTCGAAGCTCATCCGCGCCCCGCGGCCCACGCCGAGCCGGCGGCGGGCCAGGTCGTGCTCGAGGTCGGCCGTGGTCACCGCCACACCGGCGGGCAGCCCCTCCAGCACGGCGACGAGGGCGGGGCCGTGGGACTCCCCCGCAGTCAGCCAGCGCAGCATGGCCACGATCCTCCCACGGCGGTGTGCCCCGGCCGGTTCGACGCCACTGGGAACGACGGCGGCGGGCCGCCCCCCGAGGGGCGGCCCGTCGCTGGTCGATCCGCGTGCTACTTGCTGAGGTTGGCCGTGTCACCCTCGCACAGCGCCACGGTCTGGTCGCCGAACAGGAAGCCTGCGCAGCGGCCGTCGAAGATGCCGTACACCTTGAAGTAGGTGGCGAACGACGACCCGACCGCAAGTCCCTTGTACGGCGTGCCGTCCACCTGGGCGTCGAGCACCGAGCTGTCGTCGGCGACCGACAGCAGCTGCAGCTGGACCACCGTCCCGCTGGTGGTGCCGGTGGAATCGGCGGTCCCTGCCGCGGCACCGGACGGCTCCGGTGCGGGAGCCACGACCTGCGCCTTGAACGGGTCCGTGCCCACGTTCTCGTCGAACGTCGGCGGGACCGCGGCCGGCGCCGGAGCGGAGGCGGACGGCGCGGTTGACGGCGCGGTGCTGGCGCTCGGCGCCGGCGGCGTCACCGGACCCGAGGCGACCTCCTCCGACCCGCCCGAGAACAGCAGGAAGTAGGCGGCCAGGCCGATGACGACGGCGACGGCCAGGCCCAGGACGGCCAGGAGGACCCCCCGCGACCCACCGGCCGGCGTCTCCTCGACGGTCGGCTCGGGCTCGGCGACACCCACGCCGCCGCCGAGCGGGAAGTTCTGCTCACTCATGGGAACGCACTCCTCGTGGCTCGGCTAGCTGGTCGGGGCGGTCGTGGTCGGGGCGGTCGCGGTGGTCGCGGCCGCGCCGGAGGCGGCCGGAGCCGGCACCGGGGCGAAGAACACCCGGGCGTCGATCTCGGCCGTGAGGTCGGACGTCGCGCCCTCGGCGGTGTCGTCGGACTGGATCGTGAAGCCGCTGACGAGCATCGAGCGGGTGAGGTCCTCGACCTTGTTGAAGAACTGCTCGATGTCGAAGTAGCTGCCCGTCACCTCGATGGTGACCGGGATCATCTTCAGCCCCAGCTCGGGGGCGGGCGGGGCAGCGGTGGCCGCGGCGCCCGTCTCCGACCCCTCAGTGGTCGTCGTGGGTGTCGCCGCAGCGGCCGCGGCGGCCGCGGCGGCCGCCGGGTCCGTCATGACGACGGGCGTCTGCGGCTCGATCCCCACCAGCACGACGCCGGACTTGGCCGCGATGCTCGACAGCGAGCGGACCAGACCGGGCAGCGCCGGGTTGGCCGGCAGCTTCTGCCGCATCGCCGCCAGCGCGGCCTCCTGCGCGGGCAGGTCCTCCGCCTGGGACTTCAGCACGGCGATCTTGCCGCGCAGGACGGTGTTGGCCTGCTCCTGCGCCGCCGCCTGGTCGGTCAGCTCGGCCGCCTCGCTGCGCTTGGGGGAGATCACGAGGAACCAGCCCGCGAGCAGCAGCAGCACGATGGCCAGTGCCGTCCCGAGGGTCCACTTCCGGGTGCGGGTCATGACTGGGCCGCCTTCGCGGTGTAGCGGTTCGACAGGGCGTCGCTGGTCAGCGCCGCGGAGGACTCGAACTCCAGGACGTCGGTGTCCCCGATCGGGTCGGTCTCGGTGGCGCTGGTGAGGTACGGGTCGGTGAAGTCGGTGTTCTTGCCGAGGACGTCCAGCCACGCGGCCACGTCGTCGTAGCTCACCGCCATGCCCTGGTGAGTGATGGTCCCGATGGCCGGGGTGCCCCAGGCGCCCTCGACCGGGGCCGTGCCGTCGACGTCCTGCTCGACGGTGAGGCTGGTGAGCCACACGTCGTCGGGGATGGTCAGCGCGAGGTCGTTGAGCACGTAGGAGTACCTGATCTCCTGGCCCATCGCGACCGTCAGCTGGTTCTCCGCGATCGCCACGGCGGCGTAGACCCGCGGCACCTCGGCGTACTTGGCCTCCTCGGCCTTCAGCGAGGTGTTGGTCGCCTGCGCCGCGTCCAGGGACTCCTGGGCTGCGGTGGCCTCGTTCGAGGCGAACAGGTACAGCCCGCCCACGACCGCCAGGGCCCCCACCACGGACAGCGCCAGGAGGGCCCGGATGCTGCGGAAGCGGGTCTCCTCGGCGATCTCCGGGGGCAGCAGGTTGACGCGGGGGAAGGTCGCGGTGCTCACCGCGGTCGTGGTGCTCATGACACTGCTCCGAGGGCGAGACCGACGGGGACGACGGCGAGCGGCTCGACGAACTGGATCTGCTCCGGGCTCAGCCCGGTCCGGCCGAGCGAGAGCGCGGCCAGCGGGTTCCCGTGCTCGACGGGGATGCGCGTGGCGGTCTCCAACCGCTGGGCGAGGCCGGCCAGCCGCCCGCCCCCGCCGGTGAGCAGCAGCCGGGAGATCTGGCTCGAGCCGCTGGACGCCATGTAGTAGTCGAGCGACCCGCGGACCTCGTCGACGAAGGAGGCCGCCGCGGAGTCGATGACCCGGACCGCCGCCTGGGCGTCCATGGCGGCCGCGCTGTCGACGAGGCCGAGCTCCTGCTTCATCGCCTCGGCCTGGGCCGGCGACACCCCCATGCGGTCGGCGACGGCGTCGGTGAGGTCCTGCCCGCCCATCAGCAGGATGCGGATGAAGCGCGGGACGCCGCCCTGGTGGACGACGATGTTGGTGACCCGGGCCCCGACGTCGACGAGGGCCTCGACCTCCGAGCCCATCCCGAGGTGGTCGGTGCGGGCCAGCGAGCGCAGCACGGCGAACGACGACAGGTCGACCATCATGGGGACGAGTCCGGCCTTCTGCACCGCGTGGACGGCGTTGAGGACCATCTCGCGGGAGGCCGCGACGAGCAGGCCGCGCACCATGCGCGCACCGGCGTCGTTGACGCTCTCCTCGAGGGTGTAGAAGTCCAGCACCGCGTGCTCGACGGGCATCGGGACGAAGTCCTGGACCTGGAAGGCGAGCGACTCGTGCAGCTCGTCCTCGGGGAGCCAGGGCAGGTCGACCTGGCGGACGATCACCTTCTGGTTGGCGACGCCGATGACGACCTTCTTGCTGGTGAACTTGGTGTGCGCCCAGAGCTGCTTGAGCGCCTCGGCGACGGCGGCGACGTCGACGACCTCGCCGTCTCGCACTGCCCCCTCCGGGAGGGCCACCTGGCCGAACTTGGCGAGGGTGACCTCACCCTTGCCGAAGCTCAGCTCGGCGGCGCGCACCCCCGACGTCCCGATGTCGAGACCGATGGCGGTTCGTCCTGCCACGACGCCAACCCTTCCCCGAGGCGGCCGAGGCCGCGCTGGTCGCCCGTACGGGCGATGTCAGCGGGTTGATCGGCGGACCGGGGCGGCGCCTTGAGCCCGCGGCCCGGATTCCCTCAACCGCCGAGCGTGCCGAGGTACCAGTCGGCCACCGGCTGCCCCACGAAGACGGCGAGGAACGCCCCCAGGATCATGAACGGGCCGAAGGGGATCTTCGTCTTGCGCCCGGCCCGGCCGACCACCATGAGCAGACCGCCGAGGACCCCACCGAGCAGGAAGCCGAGGAAGCCCCCGACGACGAGCACCCCCCAGCCCAGCCAGCCGAGGTACAGGCCGAGGACGCCGGCCAGCTTGACGTCGCCGAACCCCATCCCCGCCGGGTACACCAGCGCGAGCAGGAAGTAGAAGGCAAACAGCGCCGCGGCGCCGAGCCAGGCCCGCAGGTACGCCGGCCAGTCGCCGTCGACCAGCGCGGGCAGCAGGAGCAGCACCCCGCCGACCACGTAGGACGGCAGGGTGAGGGCGTTGGGCAGGCGCTTGGTGTCGATGTCGATGGCGGCCAGGGCGATGCCGACCCCGGCCAGCCACAAGAACCCGGGCAGCGCCGCGACGGCGTCGCGGAACTGCCAGGCGAACAGGCCGAACACGGCGGCGGTGAGCAGCTCCACGACGGGGTAGCGGACGCTGATCGTCTCGCCGCAGTGCCGGCACCGCCCCCTCAGCACCAGCCAGGACAGCACGGGGATGTTGTCCCGTGCGGCGATCTCGGTGCCGCACCCCGGGCAGCGCGAGCGGGGCCGGACCACCGACTCCCCCCGCGGCACGCGGTAGATGACGACGGTGAGGAATGAGCCGACGACCAGGCCGAGCAGCGCGCAGCCGGCGACGAGGAGGGGAGCCACGACGTCGTTTCTACCCGAGCGGGGGGCCGCTCAGGGCTTCACCCCCGGGTACTCCAGCCACAGTGTCGTGCTGATGATGCTGGTGAACGGCGCGTCGGACTTCGGGTCGTAATAGACGGTGGGGTTCTTGACCTCGTTCTCGTCGACGAGGTCGCTGGTGCTGCACTGGTCACCTGCGAGCACGGACCCGACGGCCCCCGAGCTGGAGGTCTCCAGCTGGATCTGGTCACCGGCGACGAACATGCCGCTGACCACCGGTGGTGCGGCGATGCCGCTGCCGGCCGTGAAGTTGGCGCCCGTGGCGATGTCCGCGTCGGCCAGCAGGAACAGATTCGGGTACGACGGCGCGCGCATCGTGAAGTGGTCCCAGACGATGTTGCCGTACCGCTTGGTGTTGCACGAGCTCGGGTTCTGCGACGACGCGATGACGGTGATGTTGTTGAACTCCCCGTTGCCGGAGCCGACGTCGACGTTGCTCTCGTGCGCGAAGTAGATGCCGTCCTCGGTGTTGCGCGTGGCGATCCAGGTGTGGTTGCCACTGTCGTGCGTCCAGCCGCGGAAGCTCGGGGCCCCGCCGTTGAGCACCGTGCCGGTGCAGGGGCCGCCCGACGACCAGGCTCGGACCTCGCTGTTCGGGCACAGGTCGTACCACCGGTTGCTCGCGGTGGGGTCGGAGGCCACTGCGTGGCGATAGATCGAGCGCGCGCTGATCACGGGCACCTTCTGCGGCTTCTTCTTCATGACCGTCCCGCCCGGGTTGGACGCGAAGTTGTTGCTGCTGCCCGCGCTGTCCAGCGACGAGGTCACCGGCCCGGAGACCGATGGGTTGCCGTTGATCTCGGTCAGGGTCCTGTTGGTGTGCACCGAGGCCTCCGCCGGGTCGACCCCG
>JALOLN010000112.1 GCA_025455945.1 Actinomycetes bacterium | reverse complement strand
CACGCTGCACAGCACCAGCGCGAAGAGGACGGCGTCCACGGAGCGATCCGGAAGCGGGAGCTCCTCGGCGACGGCGTCCACGACCTCGACGTCGATGCCCCGTGCCCGGGTCGCCGCGACCCGGTGCTCTGCGAGGTGGCGCATCGGCTCGCTCGGCTCGACACCGATCACCGAGGTGACCGCCTGGGGCAGATGGTCGAGGTCGTGGCCGGGTCCGAGCCCGACGACGAGCAGCCGACCGGATGCCGGCGCCAGGACCTTCGAGCGGCTCTCGGCCAGATCGGTGTGCTCCCCCAGGGCCGACAGGGCCGCGTAGAACCGCGAGAACACCGGGTGGTCATGCGGTGACCGGCTCATGAAGGGCACCTCACCTCGATCTATTGGCCACAAGGGCCCCTTCATGCAGGAAGGGGGTGGGGACAGGGGTCAGCAGCGGGGAAGGCGGTCGGCGAGCCAGCCGTGGACGGCGTCCAGGCCGATCCGCTCCTGGGCCATCGAGTCGCGGTCCCGGACCGTCACGGCCTGGTCGTCGAGGGTGTCGAAGTCGACGGTGACGCAGAAGGGGGTGCCGATCTCGTCCTGCCGGCGGTACCGCCGGCCGATCGCCCCGGCGTCGTCGAAGTCCACGTTCCAGTGCCGGCGCAGCCGCGCCGCGAGGTCACGCGCCTTCGGCGACAGGTCGGCGTGGCGCGACAGCGGCAGCACCGCCACCTTGACCGGCGCCAGCCGCGGGTCGAAGCGCAGCACGGTCCGCCGGTCGACGCCGCCCTTGGTGTTGGGGGCCTCGTCCTCGGCGTAGGCGTCCATGAGGAACGCCAGCACCGCCCGGGTCAGCCCGGCGGCCGGCTCGATGACGTACGGCGTCCAGCGCTCACCCTTGTCCTGGTCGAAGTAGGTGAGGTCGGCACCGGAGTGCTCGGCGTGCGTCGACAGGTCGAAGTCGGTGCGGTTGGCGATCCCCTCGAGCTCGGAGAACTCCGCACCGCCGAAGAGGAACCGGTACTCGATGTCGATCGTGCGCTTGGAGTAGTGCGACAGCTTGTCCTTGGGGTGCTCGAAGTACCGCAGGTTCTCCGGCCTGATGCCGAGGTCGACGTACCAGTCCCGCCGGGCCGTCACCCAGTAGTCGAACCACTCCTCGTCGGTGCCGGGCTCGACGAAGAACTCCATCTCCATCTGCTCGAACTCGCGGGTCCGGAAGATGAAGTTGCCCGGCGTGATCTCGTTGCGGAACGACTTGCCGACCTGCGCGATCCCGAACGGCGGCCGGCGCCGCGCGGCCGTCATCACGTTGAGGAAGTTGAGGAAGATGCCCTGGGCGGTCTCCGGGCGCAGGTAGTGCAGCCCCTCCTCCGACTCCACGGCGCCGAGGTGGGTCTTCAGCAGGCCGGAGAACATCCGCGGGTCGGTCCACGCGCCGCGCGTCCCGCAGTTGGGGCAGGGGACGTCACCGAGCCCCTGGGGCGCCCGGCCGTGCTTGGCCTCGTAGGTCTCCTCGAGGTGGTCGGCGCGGAACCGGTGGTGGCACGACAGGCACTCCACCAGCGGGTCGCTGAACGTCTCGACGTGCCCGGAGGCGACCCACGTCTGCGGCGGCAGGATGACCGCCGAGTCCAGCCCCACGATGTCGTCCCGTTCGCGGACCATCGCCTGCCACCACTGCCGGCGCACGTTGTCCTTGAGCTCGACGCCGAGCGGGCCGTAGTCCCAGGCCGACCGGGTGCCACCGTAGATCTCCCCGCTGGGGAACACGAACCCCCGGCGCTTGGCCAGGCTGACGATGGTGTCGACGAGGTCGGCGGGCACGGGGACGGACTCCATCCGGCGAGAAGGCGAGAGGGGTGCGGCGGGGCGAGCGACCAGGGTACCGGGCGGCTCAGGCCGGCCCTGACCGCAGCAGCGCCACGACGTCGTCGTCCGTCGTCGGCCGGAAGTCCGCGTACGCCCACCCGACGGCCCGGAAGAGCAGCGGACGGCGCAGGCACACGACCTCGTCGGCCTCCCGCTGGAGCACCGCGAGGGTCTCCCGCGGCCCCACCGGGACGGCGACGACGACCCGCCCCGCGCCCCGCCCCCGCACCGCGGCGACCGCGGCCCGCATCGTGGCGCCGGTGGCCAGGCCGTCGTCGACGAGCAGCACCGTGCGACCCTCCACGTCCACCGGCGGCCGCCCCGGGCGGTAGCGCCCCTCGCGCTCGGCGCACCGCGCCCGCTCGGCGGCGACCAGCCGCTCGACCTGCCCGCCGTCCAGCTGCTCCGCACTCAGCACCCTGGGGTTGAGGACCGCAGGCCCGTCGGCGAGCACAGCCCCGAGCGCCAGCTCGGGGTTGGTCGGCGTCCCCACCTTGCGCACCACGAGCACGTCCAGCGGGGCAGCGAGCACCCGGGCGACCTCGGCCGCGACGACCACCCCACCGCGGGGCAGGCCCAGGACGACGACAGCCGGCCGCGCGCCGAGCCCCGGCTGCAGGGCCGCGCCCAGCTGGCGGCCGGCGTCGGCCCGATCCGCAAAGGGCCGCGTCACGAGTCCGCTCCCCCTCTCGGTCTCCCGGTCCGCCGCGGGCTACCGTTCGACCGAACGCCCGCAGCACCCACCGTAGGTCGAAGGACACCCTCATGGCGCCCGCCCGCAACGAGCCCTCTCCCCGCCCGCGCGGCAACCCGGCCCGCAGCGGCAACCCGGCCCGCCGGGCGGCCGCGGCCGCGCAGCCGCCCTCGCCCGGCCGGTCCTCGCTGGAGCGGGCGAGCCGTCCCTGGCTGGTGCGGCTGAGCAGCATCCCACGGTGGCTCCTCCTCGTCATCACCCTCGCGGTGCTCCTCGCCGGGCTCTTCCTGCCCGGCGTCGCGGGGGGCGTGTTCCTCCTCGTCCTGGCCGCCTTCCTCGGCTGGCTGGCGGTCCTCTCCTGGCCCGCGCTGGGCACCTGGCCACGGGTGCTGCGGGCCGCGACCGTCGTCCTCGTCGTCGCGGTCGGGGTGACGAAGATCCTCGAAGGCTGAGGCCGCGCCCACGCAGGCCGGTTGACACGCCCTCGCGTCGCTCTTGACAATGGTTGTCATGAGCATGAAGCCGGGCGCCGTGGTTACCGTCCTCGCCGCGGCGGCCCTCGCCCTGACCGGGTGCGCAGGCTCGGGGCAGGGCACGGACGGCGGCGACGGCGCCCCCCTCGACGTCGTCGCCGCCTTCTACCCGCTCGCCTTCCTGGCCGAGGAGGTGGGTGGCCCCCGGGTCGCGGTCACCGAGCTCGCGCCCCCCGGCGCCGAGCCGCACGACCTCGAGCTGTCGCCCGCGGACCTTCGGGACCTCGCCGAGGCCGACATCGTCGTGTACCTCAGCGGCTTCATGCCCGCGGTGGACGACGCGGTCGCCCAGCTGCCGGCTGGTCGGGCCTGGGACGCCGCGGGGCCGGCCGACCTCGACCTCACCTACGGGGACGGCGACACCCCGGACCCCCACTTCTGGCTGGACCCGGCCCGGTACGCCGCCGTGGGCGAGGAGCTCGCCACCCGGTTCGCCGAGCTCGACACCGCGGGCCGGGACGCGTTCACCGCCGCCGCGGCGGACCTCTCCGGCCGCCTGACGGACCTCGACACCGAGTGGGCGCAGGGCACCGCCCAGTGCGCGAACCGCTACCTGGTCACCACCCACGCCTCCTTCGGCTACCTCGCCCGCCGCTACGACCTCACCACCCGCGCGATCACCGGGCTGACGCCGGAGGACGAGCCCTCCGCCCAGGAGCTCAGCGCGACCGCCGAGTTCGTCCGCGCGAACGGCGTCCGCACGATCTACACCGAGACGCTCGTCGGCACCGATCTCGCCGACACCCTCGCGGCCGAGACCGGTGCCCGCACCGCGCTCCTCGACCCGGTCGAGGGCCTGAACGACGAGTCCCCGGGCGCGGACTACCTGGAGATCATGCGGGCCAACCTGGCCAGCGTCCGGACCGGCCAGCCCTGCCCATGACCGACCTCCCCACCGACCGGACGGCAGGCAGCGGAAGGGACCCGCTCATCGAGGTCCGGGGCGCGACGATCGGCTACCACGGCACGCCGGTGCTCGCGGCGGTGGACTTCACCCTCTCCCTCGGCGAGGTGGTCGCCCTCGTCGGTGCCAACGGGTCGGGGAAGTCGACCCTGGTCCGCGGCCTGCTCGGCCTCGCCCAGGTCACCGCCGGGACCGTCGAGCTGTTCGGCCAGCCGCTCGGGCGGCTGCCCGACCGGACCCGGCTCGGCTACGTCCCACAGCGGCACCACCCCGCGGGCGTTGTCCCGTGCACGGTCCGCGAGCTCGTCGGCACCGGCCGCCTCCCCCGCATGCGCCGGCTGCGCCCCACCAGCGCCGCCGACCGGCGGGCCGTGACCGCGGCGATGGCTGCGGTCGGCCTGGCCGACCAGGCGGGCACGCCGGTGGCCCACCTGTCCGGGGGCCAGCAGCGCCGGGCCCTGATCGCGCGGGCCCTGGCCGGCAGCCCCGAGGTCCTCGTCATGGACGAGCCGCTGGCCGGGGTGGACCAGGCCAGCCAGGAGGCCCTGGCCGAGGCGCTGGAGGGGCTGGTCGGCCGCGGCGCGACGCTGCTCATCGTGCTGCACGAGCTCGGGCCGCTGGCCCCGCTGGTCACGCGGGTCGTGGCGCTGCGGCAGGGGTCGGTGGTCTACGACGGCCCGCCGCTGCCCGAGGTGCACGCCGCGTACGGCGGGGACGCCGAGCACCACCACGAGCACGGCGGCGTCGAGCTGCCCGGGCTGGGCCTGCGCGCCCCGGGCGGCCCGAACGGCGACAGCGACTAGCGCGGCCGCCCCGGCGGACCCGGCCCTGCGGAGGAGCGGCGATGGAGTTCTGGCAGTACGAGTTCATGCAGCGGGCACTGGTCGCCGCCCTGCTCGTCGGGCTCGCCGCCCCAGCGGTCGGCGTCTTCGTCGTCCAGCGGCGGCTGGCCCTGATCGGCGACGGGATGGGGCACGTGGCCCTCACCGGCGTGGCGCTCGGCCTGCTCACCGGCCGGTCCCCGGTGCTCGTCGCGCTGGTCGTCGCGGTGCTGGGCGCCGTCGCGATCGAGGTGGTGCGGGCCCGGGGCCGCACCAGCGCCGACGTGGCCCTCGCGATCCTCTTCTACGGCGGCATCGCCGGCGGTGTCGTCCTCATCAGCAAGGCGCCCGGCGGGACCGCCGCCACGCTCAGCGCCTACCTCTTCGGGGCCATCACGACGACGACGGCGACCGACCTCATCGTCTTCGCCGCACTGACCGCCGCGGTCCTGCTCGTCACGGTGGGCCTCGCCCGCGAGCTGTTCAGCGTCAGCAACGACGAGGAGTTCGCCACGGCGGGCGGCCTGCCGGTCCGCACGCTGAACCTGGCGCTGGCCGTGCTCGTCGCGACGACCGTGGTGCTGTCGATGCGCGTCGTCGGGCTGCTGCTCATCAGCGCGCTCATGGTCGTGCCGGTGGCCACGGCTACCACGATGACCCGGTCCTTCCGCGGCACGCTGCTGGTCGCGCTGGTCATCGGGGTCGGCGTGTCCGTCGCGGGCGTGGTCGGGTCCTACTACGCAGACACCCCGTCCGGCGGCACCATCGTGCTGCTGGCCATCGCCCTGTTCGCCGTCGCCGTCACCGTCCGTACCGTGCTGGCCGCGACGCAGCGGGCCCGGTCGTGAGCGGGCTGCGGGCGACGCGGCAGCGCGCCGCGGTGGCCGCCCTGCTCGAGGAGGTCCACGAGTTCCGCACCGCGCAGGAGCTGCACGACCTGCTGCGCCGCCGGGGGGCGTCGGTCGGGCTGACCACCGTCTACCGCACCCTGCAGGTCCTCGCGGACGCCGGGGAGGTCGACGTCCTGCGCACGGCGGACGGCGAGTCCGCCTACCGCCGGTGCAGCCGGCGCCACCACCACCACCTCGTGTGCCGGGGCTGCGGGCGGGCCATCGAGGTCCAGGGACCGGCGGTCGAGCGCTGGGCGCAGGACGTCGCCCGCCGGCACGGCTTCAGCGACGTCGGGCACACGGTAGAGGTCTTCGGCACCTGCCCGGACTGCCGGTCGGCGCAGTCGGCGTACTAGCCTGCCCACCCATGACGCTGGCGGAGACGTCCTGGCTGCTCGACGAGGACCGCGGCCAGGGTGCTCCCGGCCCGGCCGGCCCGCACGCCCCGTCCCTGGCGTTCCTCCCCGACGGGCGGTTCCACGCCCACACCGGGGTCAACCACCTCGCCGGCACCTACCGGGAGGACGGCGCGAGCCTCACCCTGCACCCGGGACCGACGACCCTGATGGCCGGACCCCCGGAGCGCATGGCGCGCGAGCGGGCCGTCGTCGCTGCGCTCGAGGCCACCACCGGCTTCCGCATCGACCATGACCGGCTCACCCTGCTCGACGGCACGGGCGTCCCCCTGCTCAGCTACCGGGCCGGCCTGCGGGCGCTGCCGGGCACCAGGTGGCGCGGGCTCGGCGTCAACAACGGCCACCAGGCCGTCGTCACGACCGAGGCCACCGCCCGGCTGACCGTGGCCTTCGGCGCCGACGGGCGGGCGTCGGGGCACACTGGCGTCAACCGGTTCAGCG
>JALOLN010000320.1 GCA_025455945.1 Actinomycetes bacterium | reverse complement strand
CAGCCCGGGCACCTCGATCGTGCCGGACGTCTGCGGGAAGGACCGCCGGCTGATCCACAGCCCGCCCACGGTGCCCACGATGACGAGCAGGGCGAGCACCCCCGCGATCCACGCCAGCACCGTTGGCCACCGCCGTCGCTTCATGGGGCGGACGCTACCGACATGTCAGAGCGAGCCCAACCACCAGCCGAGCGTGGCGGCGAGGAGGCCGGCCAGCACGGACCCGACCGCGTTGAGGGCGGCGGTGAGCTCCGAGCCCGCGGCGGCCAGCCGCTCGGTCTCGTACCCGAACGTCGAGAACGTGGTGAGCGCCCCGCACCAGCCGACGCCGACGAGAAGACCGGCCTCGGCCGACCCGCCGGCCGCGACCACCCCGAGCACGAACGAGCCCACGACGTTGACCGTGAGCGTGCCCCACGGGAACGCGCCCGGGGTGCGGCGCTGGACGGCCCGGTCGACGACGTAGCGCAGCGGTGCGCCGACGGCGGCCCCCAGCGCGACGAGCACGACCCCGGACAGGCTCACACGTACCGCACGACCTCGACCGGCTCGACGAGCGCGAGCCCCCCGGTGAGCAGGTCCTCCAGCTGCGGCAGGAAGGCCCGGACCTTCTCGGCGGCGTCCACGACCACGACCGTGACCGGCAGGTCGTCGGAGAGGCTGAGGATCCGGGTCGTGTGGATGTGGTTGGCCCGGCCGTAGCCCTCGATGCCGCGGAACACCGACGCACCGGCGAGCCCCGCGGCGTGCGCCCGGTGCACGATCTCGGTGTAGACCGGCCTGTGGTGCCACTGGTCCGACTCGCCCAGCACCACGGTCAGCCGCAGCGCCGGCCCGCTCAGCTCCATCAGTGCTCCCTCCGCCTGGGGGCTGCAACGGCGGCGAGGCGGCGCCCGGCCCGCACCGCGAGCAGCCCCACGACGAGCGAGCCCGCCGCGTACGAGACCGCAGTGCCGGCCGCGCCCTCGCGCAGCAGCCCCAACGTCTCCACCGAGTAGGTGGAGAAGGTCGTGAACCCCCCCAGGACGCCGACCGCGAGGAAGGGCCGCGCGTAGCGGCCCGTCACCCACACCTCGAGCACGAACCACAGCAGCGCGCCGATGAGCAGGCAGCCCGCGACGGAGCCGAGCACGCCGCCCGCGGCGATCACCCCGAGGACGTCGAGGTCGTGCGCCACGCGACCACCCTAGGCCGCCCCGGCGCGACAGCAGCCCGAGCCGGACGTATGATAGTTGAGCGTTCAATAACCATGAGGAGATCCGATGTCCGCCACCACCGCCGTGCCGCTGCACCCGCTGCTCGCGGCGCGCCGGAGCCCGCGCGCGTTCGACCCCGAGCCGCTGACCGACCGCCAGGTCGCCGCCCTGCTCGAGGCAGCCCGCTGGGCCCCGTCGGCGATGAACGCCCAGCCGTGGCAGTTCGTCGTCGGTCGCCACGGCGACCCCGCCCACAAGGCCCTCTTCGACGCCCTCGCCCACGGCAACCAGGTCTGGGCGGCCAGCGCACCGCTGCTCGTGCTCGCCCTGGCCCGGACGACGTCCGCGGACGGCTCACCCCGGCCGACTGCACCGTACGAGCTCGGGCTGGCCGTGGCCCAGCTCGTCCTGCAGGCCCAGGCCGACGGCCTCGTCGCGCACCAGATGGGCGGCTTCGACGCCGGCCTGGCCGCCGCCGACCTCGGCGTCCCCGCCGGCTGGGAGCCGCTCGTCGTGGTTGCCGTCGGCCGCCCCGGGGACGTCCGTGCCCTTCCCGACCGCCTGGACCTCGACATCGCGTAGACTTGGCACTCTCCAGCCGAGAGTGCCAGTCAGCGCCGTTCGGGAGGGCACCGTGCCGACCTACCAATACCGGTGCACAGCCTGTGCCGAACCGCTGGAGGCGGTGCAGTCCTTCGACGACGACCCGCTGACCGTCTGCCCGTCCTGCGGCGGCCCGCTGCGCAAGGTGTTCTCCCCCGTGGGCGTCGTCTTCAAGGGCTCCGGCTTCTACCGCACCGACAGCCGGGACAAGGGGACCAAGAAGGCCGCGGGCAGGGCCGAGAAGCCCGCGGCGGCGGCCGAGAAGCCGGCCCCCGCCAAGCCGGCCGAGAGCGCGTCGTCCACAGCAGCTGCGCCGTCCACCGGCACCACCCCCTCGACCGGCTGAGCACCGGCGGCGCGCCTACCGTGCCGGTGTGCCTGTCCCCCACCCCGGCGCTCGCCCCCCCGCGGTCGTGGCGCTGAGCCGGGCCGTCGCCCGGCACCGTCGGCTGCTCTCCGCGGGGCTGGCCGCGGCGTCGGTGGCGGTCGGGCTGGGCGTGCTGGCCCCCGATCCACCGGGCGGGGTCCCGGTGGTGGTGGCCGCCCGCGACCTCGCCGGCGGCACCGTCCTCGGCACCGACGACCTCGTCGTGGCCGAGCTGCCCACCGCGGTCGCCCCCGACGGCACAGCCGCGACGACGGAGACCCTGGTCGGACGCACGCTCGCGGGGGCGGCCCGGCGCGGTGAGCCGGTCACCGACGCGCGGCTCGTCGGTCCCGGGCTGCTCGGCACCAGCGAGGTGGCGGCGGGGCTGGTGGCCGCACCGGTCCGGCTGGCCGACGCGGCGGTCGCCGCCCTGGTCTCGGTCGGCGACGTCGTCGACGTGCTGGCCACGTCCGCCGCCGGTCCCACCGGCGCCGACCCGGAGGTCGCGCGCGTCGTGGCGCCGGGGGCCCGCGTGCTGGCCGTCCCGGCCCCGACGGGCGACGGCCTCGGCGCGCTCACCGGGGACGGCGCCCTGCTCGTGCTGGCCGTCCCGACCGACACCGCCGCGGACCTCGCAGCGGCCGCCTCCCGCGGACCCCTGTCGATCACCATGCGTTAGCGTGAAGTCGTCGTCGTCGGCTCGCTGGGAGGCTGGGATGGTCAAGGGGTTCCGCGACTTCATCATGCGGGGGAACGTGGTCGACCTCGCGGTCGCCGTCGTGATCGGCGCCGCCTTCGCTCAGGTCGTCACAGCGCTGACCAATGGGATCATCAACCCGCTCATCGCGGCGATCTTCGGCAAGCCCAACCTGGACTCGGTGGGCACGTTCACGATCAACGAGGCGCAGTTCAGCATCGGCGTCGTCCTGACGGCGATCATCAACTTCCTCATCGTCGCGGCCGCCGTGTACTTCATCGTCGTCGTCCCGATGAACAAGCTGAAGGACCGCTTCGCCCAGCCCGCGGAGGCGGCCGGGCCGACCGAGGTCGAGCTGCTCACCGACATCCGCGACTCGCTGCGCAGCCGCGGCTGAGCGCCGGGCTCATCCGCCGTGGTGGGGCGGGACGTCCCGCAGGAAGCGCTCGAGGTCGTCGGGATCGTCCGCGTGGGGCGGCTCGCCCCACTCGGCGTCGGTGTCGTCCCGGGTCTGCTCGGGTAGCGCCTCGCTCACCGGTCGAGGGTACGCCGTAGGCTCGCTGACGTGACCGGTCGCCCGCCCCACGTCGTCCTGTTCGGAGCCACCGGGTTCACCGGTCGGCTCACCGCCGCCGCCCTGGTCCGGCGCGGGGTGCCGGTCGTGCTGGCCGGTCGGTCCGCCGCGCGGCTGGCCGAGGTGGCCGACGAGGTCGGCGCCACGCACACCGCTGTCGCCGACGCCGACGACCGGCGCGCCCTGGCCGACCTGCTGCACGAGGGTGACGTGCTGGTGAGCACGGTCGGCCCGTTCCTCAGGCACGGTCGGGTCCCCGTCACGACGGCGCTGGACACCGGTGCGACGTACCTGGACTCCACGGGCGAGCCGCCGTTCGTCCGCTGGGTCTTCGAGCAGCTCGGCCCGCGCGCGGCGAAGGCGGGGGTGGCCCTGGTCCCGGCCTTCGGCTACGACTACGTGCCCGGCAACCTGGC
>JALOLN010000111.1 GCA_025455945.1 Actinomycetes bacterium | reverse complement strand
GACCGGCCGAGATGTCGATGCTGGGACCACGGAACACGATCACCTCCGTGTAGTACCCCTGGGCGTCCGGAGCCGACCAGGTGATGCGCATCGAGCCGTTGACGGGCAGGCTGAGCGACGCGCCGGTCTCCACGTTGGTGACGGTGGCGTGCAGGCCGGGGGCCGTGGCGAGGTAGCGCCCGTCAGCGAAGAGGATCTCCATGCCCTTGCCCGTGTCTTGGTAGCGGACGGGGAAGCTGCACCGCTCCGCCGACCAGAACGGGTCGGGGTCGTCGTTGGGCCACTCGACCTCCATCCCGAAGTCCGGGTACCGGATGATCTCCGGCGGGTCGGCTGCTGCCGTGCCGACCAGCCCGCCCACGAGGAGGGCGGTTGACGCTGCGAGCACGCCGACACGTCTCATCGCCGACAACATGATCACCACCACCTCTCTCGGGAGCTCCCGACTGCGGGAACCCCCACGGCACCCAGCCAACGCACCGACGCCCGCGGCCAGGAAGTGCCGAAAGGCCGTCAGCCGCCGGGTTGCCGGTCCTGTGCGTGCCTCTCAGGGCGAGGGGTCGCCCGGGACGGCCCACCGTCGACGACGGCGCGATGGGTCAGGCCAGGGACCGGGGGCTTGCCGCAGCTCTCCGGCCGGCTGGCCAGGGCCTCGGTGTGCACCCGCACCGGCCAGGCGTGCCCAGCGTCGTGGACCACCAGACGACCCGGCCCTGCGTCCTCCACGGTGAGCGGGCGCGGCGCACTGCCCAGGGCGAGGAGCACGGCGAGCTCGGCGGCCTGGGCCGGCGGGGGGAGCGCGCTGCGCCCGCGGCAAGCGCCCAGGCCGAGCGTCGCCGCGCGGGGGCCACCGTAGACGAAGCCGTCGGGCAGGGAGAGGACGGTGGGGGCGAACCGGTGGCCGCCGAGGTGGGAGGACTCCCAGACCCGGCCGGGGCGGGCCGCGGCCAGCTCGTCGACGGCAGGCCGGCCGTGGAGGGCGCAGCAGGTGTCCCGGCGGGAGTTGGTGCAGACCAGGAGGACCGGCTCGGCTTCGAGGGGGCCGAGCCCAGCCCGGGCGCCGTCGGCCAGCGCCACCAGGTCCAGGTCGAGGAGGACAGCCGGGTCCTCGATGGTCCCGCGCTCCAGCCAGCTGCTGGCTGGCCCGGAGTGGGCGACGAGCACGGTGCGCGGGCCGGGAAGGCGGTGGTCGGCGTGGCGGCCGGGTCGCCGGATGAGGACGACGGTGACGGGGAGGCCGGCGGTCCGCTGGACGAGGGCCGCGCCCACCGCGGCGTCGAGGTGGCTGCTGGTCAACGCCTGCGGACCCCACGGCCCGGGCTGCTCCAGGGCGACCCAGGCCCGGGCGTGCGGTGCCGTGCCGGCAAGCGGCTCACCGCCGGCCCGAGCGACCGCCGAGCAGCGCAGCGTCATCCGGCCGCGGGCGGACCGGCGACCGCAGCGAGCGGCTGGGCCAGGGCGGTGCCGGAACCGTCGCGGCGGGGGTCGGCGGGGGGCAGGTCGACCGGGACCCCCGCCGCCGTGGCCGCCCGGGCGGGGGTGGCCCCCGCCCAGGCCAGGACGAGGGTGTCCTCACCGCGCAGGAACCGCTGGCAGCGCACCCCGCCGGTGGCGCGGCCCTTGCCCGGGTAGGCCTCGAACGGGGTGACCTTCGCGCTGCCGGGCTCCGTGCCCGGCAGCGCGTCCGCCGATCCGGCGACGGTCACGACGAGGTTCATCGCCTGCGGGTCAACGGCGCCGAAGAACACGACCCGCTGCCCGTCGGCCAGCCGCACGCCGCCCATGCCTCCGGCCGGCCGGCCCTGCGGGCGTACGGCCGCCGCGGGGAAGTGCAGCAGCTGCGCGTCGGAGGTGACGAAGACGAGCTCCTCCTCGCCGGTGGTCAGGTCGACGGCGCCGACCACCCGGTCCCCGTCGTCCAGCCGGACGAGCTCGAAGGTGTCCCGGTTCGAGGGGTAGTCGGGCAGCACCCGCTTGACCACGCCCCGCTCGGTGCCCAGGGCGATCCCCGGCGCGTCGGCGGCCAGCCCGGTAAGTGCAAGCACGCGCTCGCCGGGCTCGAGGTCGAGGAACTCGCTGAGCGGCGCCCCGCCGGCGAGGCTGGGTGCGGCCGCCGTCGGGGGCAGCGCCGGCAGGTCGACGACCGACAGCCGCAGCACCCGCCCGGCGCTGGTCACCGCACCCACCTCACCGCGCGCTGTTGTGAGCACCGCCGAGGTGATCGCGTCGTGCGCGGCACGCGGACCCTCGGCGGCCAGCGGCGCGGCGTCGGTCGTCCGGGCCAGCAGCCCGGTCGAGGACAGGAGCACCCGACACGGGTCGTCGGGGACCTCCAGCGGCGTCGCGGACGCGATCGTGGTGGGCAGCCCAGCGGCCTCGAGCAGGACGGTGCGGCGCGGGGTGGCGAACCGCTTGGCGACCTCCGCCAGCTCGTTCGACACCGTCTGCCGCAGCAGCCGCTCGTCCTCGAGGAGCGCCGACAGGTCGGCGATGGTGCGGGCCAGCTCGTCGCGCTCGCCCTCGAGCTCCAGCCGGCTGAACTTGGTGAGCCGGCGCAGCGGCATGTCGAGGATGTAGGACGCCTGCACGTCGGAGAGGTCGAAGACCTGGATGAGGCGGGTCTTGGCCTCGGCGGCGTCCTCGGAGGAGCGGATGAGCTGGATGACCTCGTCGATGTCGAGGATGGCGATGAGCAGGCCCTCGACGAGGTGCAGCCGCTCCTGGGCCCGCCGCCGTCGGTAGGCGGAGCGTCGCCGGACGACCTCGATCCGGTGGTCCACGTAGACGTGCAGCAGCTCGGACAGGCCCAGGGTGCGCGGCTGGCCGTCGACCAGGGCCACGTTGTTGATCCCGAAGGAGTCCTCCATCGGAGTGAGCCGGTACAGCTGCTCGAGCACCGCCTCCGGCTGGAACCCGCTCTTCACCTCGACGACCAGGCGCGTGCCGTGCCTGCCGTCGGTGAGGTCGGTGACGTCGGAGATGCCCTGCAGCTTCTTCGCCTTGACCAGCTCGGCGATCTTCTCGATGACCCGCTCGGGACCCACGCCGTAGGGCAGCTCGGTCACCACGAGGCCCCGCTTGCGGGGGGTGACGTTCTCCACCCGCGCGGTGGCCCGCACCCGGAAGCTGCCACGGCCGGTCTCGTAGGCCTCGCGGACGCCGTCCAGCCCAACGATCTTGCCGCCGGTCGGCAGGTCCGGGCCTGGGACGAAGCGCATGAGGTCGTCGAGGGTCGCCTCGGGGTGGGCGATGAGGTGCCGGGCGGCGGCCACGACCTCCCCGAGGTTGTGCGGCGGCATGTTCGTCGCCATGCCGACCGCGATGCCCGAGGCCCCGTTGACGAGCAGGTTCGGGAACGCCGCCGGCAGCACGAGGGGCTCGCTGAGCTGCCCGTCGTAGTTGGGCCCGAAGTCGACGACGTCCTCGTCGAGGCTGGTCGTCAGCAGCAGCGCCGCTGGGTCGAGGCGGCACTCGGTGTAGCGCATCGCCGCCGGGCCGTCGTCGGGGGAGCCGAAGTTGCCGTGCCCGTCGACCAGCGGCACCCGCATCGAGAACGGCTGCGCCATCCGGACCAGGGCGTCGTAGATCGCGCCGTCGCCGTGCGGGTGGAGCTTGCCCATGACCTCGCCGACGACCCGGGCGCTCTTGACGTGGCCCCGGTCGGGGCGCAGGCCCATGTCGGCCATCTGGTAGAGGATCCGCCGGTGCACCGGCTTGAGCCCGTCCCTGGCGTCGGGCAGCGCCCGGCTGTAGATGACCGAGTAGGCGTACTCCAGGAACGAGCCCTGCATCTCCTGGGAGACGTCGACGTCGACGATCCGCTCCTGGACGTCGTCCGGCGGGGGTGGTGGGGTGCTGCGACGGGCCATGCCCGCCATTGTCACCGACCGGGCCGTCAGGACCGGTGAGGCCGGCCCCCGACCATCGCGACGCATCGGGCGGCGACGGCGCAGCCGGCGGCCAGCGCGTCCACCGGGGCGGCCCCGGCCAGCGCGGCGGGCAGGTAGCCGGCCGCGAACGAGTCCCCGGCGCCCGTGGTGTCGACCGCCACGGCCTCGGCGGCGGGGACGACGACCGCCTGCCCGGCCCCCCGACCCAGCCAGGCGGCCCCGTGCGGACCGAGCTTGACCACGATCTGCGGAAACCGCTCGAGGAGGTTCCGGCCGGCGGCCAGCGGGTCCGGGTCGCCCCCGAGCAGGATCGCCTCGGCCTCGTTGGCGAGCAGCAGGTCGACGCCGTCCAGCCAGTCCAGGACCCGGGTGACGCCGACCGCTTCGAGCGGGTGGACCGAGCCCGGGTCGACGGAGACGGTCATGCCGGCCGCGCGGGCCCGTGCCAGCGCGGCCAGGGCCGCGGCCCGCGAGCCCTCGGTGAGCAGCGCGTACGCCGACAGGTGCAGGTGGGTCCCGGCCACGAACCGGTCCGGCGGCAGGTCCTCCGGCGCCAGGCCGGCGTTGGCCCCGGCATCGGGGAACATCGAGCGCTCCCCGTCCGGGGTGACGACGACGACGCACGCCCCGGTCGGGCGTTCCGGGTCGGTCACCACCCGGACGTCGACGCCGCAGGCGGCGAGGTCGGCCCGGGCGGCCCGGCCCAGGACGTCGTCGCCCACCCGCCCCACGTAGGCGACGGGGTGGCCGGCCACCCCGAGCCAGGCGGCGGTGTTCGCGGCCGCCCCGCCACCGGTGACCCGGACCCGCGCGCGGGTGTCGCTGCCGTACGACATGGCCCCCGAGGCCAGGGCCACGACGTCGGTCATGAGGTCGCCGACGCAGACGATGGGCGGGCTCATGCCGGCAGCGGTGCCGGTCCGGCCGCGACGGCGATCCGGGCGGCGAGCGCGGCGTTGCGCAGGATGATCGTCACGTTGGCGGCCAGGCTGGCCCCAGCCGTCTCCCGGTGGAAGTACTCGAGCAGGAACGGGGTGACGTCCTTGCCTGCAACGCCGGCTGCCTCGGCCGCCGCCAGGCCGTCGGCGAGCACCGCGTCGTGGCGGGTGAGGTCGAGCGCCTCCTCCGCGGGCAGGGGGTTGGCGACGACGAGGGCCGCGGACAGCCGCAGCCGCGTCCGGGCCCGCATGACCGCCGCCACCTCCTCGGGGGAGTCCACGCGGAACTCCAGCGGCAGGCCGGCGTCGGTGAGGTAGAAGCCGGGGAACCGGTCGGTGCCGTACCCGAGCAGCCCGATGTTGAGCGTCTCCAGGCGCTCGAGGGTGGCGGGGACGTCGAGGATCGACTTGACGCCCGCGCAGACCACGGTGATCGGCGTGCTGCCCAGCGTGGTGAGATCCGCCGACTCGTCCCACGTCGCCCGGGCGCCGCGGTGGACGCCGCCCAGGCCTCCCGTCGCGAAGACCGCGATGCCGGCGAGGTGGGCGACGTGGCTCGTGGAGGCCACCGTCGTGGCGCCGGTGCCGCCGCGGGCGACCAGGGTGGCCAGGTCCCGCACGGAGACCTTCACCACGTCGTCGCGGGTGGCCACCGCCGCCAGCTGGGCGTCGTCGAGCCCGACGCACACCCGGCCGTCGACGACCGCCACCGTGGCGGGCACCGCACCCTCGTCCCGGACCACCTGCTCGATGCGCCGGGCGACGGCGAGGTTGTCCGGCCGCGGCAGCCCGTGGCTGATGATCGTGGACTCCAGTGCGACCACCGGCGCGCCGGTCCTCAGCGCGGCGGCGACCTCCGGGTGGACGGTGAGGGTCTCCATGCCGGTGAGCGTAGTGATCCAGGGAGGCCTGCTCGGGGGCTGCGGCGAGTCGGCTTCCCTGGATCACGGCGGGCGGGGTGGCGCCGATAGCCTCGGACGCGTGGCAGCCCCCTACCCGGCACACTGGGAGGCCGACGTCGTGCTCCGGGACGGGGGGACGGCGCACCTGCGGCCGATCCGGCCCGACGACGCCGACCGGTTGCGCGAGTTCCACTCCCGCCTGTCGCCGGAGACGATCTACTACCGGTTCTTCGCCCCCTACCCGACGCTGAGCGACCGCGACGTGGCCCGCTTCACCCAGGTCGACTACGAGGACCGGGTGGCGATCGTGGCCACCGTCGCGGACGACATCATCGGCGTCGTCCGCTACGACAAGGTGGCCGAGGGCGAGGCCGAGGTCGCCTTCACGATCCGCGACGACCACCAGGCCCGCGGTCTCGGCTCGGTGCTGCTGGAGCACCTGGCGGCAGCGGCGCGGGAGCGCGGGATGCGCCGGTTCGTGGCCGAGGTGCTGCCCACCAACGTGCGGATGATCACCGTGTTCCGGGAGGCGGGGTACGAGCCGCACACCTCGATGGAGGAGGGCTACCTCCTCATGGAGTTCGCCATCGAGCCCACCGAGCACTCCCGGGCGGTCATGGAGTCCCGCGAGCACCGTGCCGAGGCCCGCTCCATCGAGCGGCTGCTGGCCCCCGCGTCGGTGGCCGTCGTCGGGGCCAGCGGCCGACCGGACTCCGTCGGCGAGACCCTGCTGCGCAACCTGGTCGAGAGCGGATTCACCGGTCCGGTGTACGCGGTCAACCCGCGCGCCACGGGCCCGATCCGGGGAGTGCCCACGGTCCCGGACCTCTCCGCCATCCCCGGGGGCGTGGA
>JALOLN010000110.1 GCA_025455945.1 Actinomycetes bacterium | reverse complement strand
CGCCCTGGTCCTCGACGACCTCATCGCCCAGGCTCAGGGGTACGGCGACGTGTGGATCGCCTCGCTCGCCGAGATCGCCGCGCACGTGCGCTCGCTCGGGCTGGCACCCCGGGCCCTGACCCAACCCGAGGTGGACGACGAGTACCGCTGATCCCGGCGCGCCACCCGCGACCGAGAGGCGGATCGGGGACTGCCTGCCGGGCGCCTCTCGGGCATAGCCTGGACGCTCACGGTTGCACCGTCGGCAGGAGGACTCTCGTGATCATCTCGGACATTCTCCGCGGCAAGGGCAGCGACGTGGTCACCGTCCCGCCGGACACGAGCATCGAGGCCCTGGTCGGCCTGCTTGCCGAGCACGGGATCGGGGCCGTGGTCGTCTCCTCGGACGGGGCCACCGTCGAGGGGATCATCAGCGAGCGAGACGTCGTGCGCGCCCTCGCCGCCCAGGGACCAGGCGTCCTGTCAGCGACGGTCGACGAGATCTGCACCCGCGACGTCATCACCACGACTCCCTCCGCCCGAGCCCGGGAGCTCCGGCAGGTCATGACGGACGGACGGTTCCGCCACGTCCCTGTCATCAGCGACGGGCGGCTCCAGGGCATCGTCAGCATCGGTGACGTGGTCAAGGCCAGCATCACCCAGCTCGAGTCTGACGCCGCGGCCCTGACGAACTACATCACGTCGGGCTGATCCCCTCGCCCGACGGACGGCCCGACGAGGGCTGCCATCCGGGTGGGGGGTCCTCGCCGACCAGCCCGTCCACGGCCTCGCGGAGCAGGTCCGCGTGCCCGGTGTGCCGGCCGTACTCCTCGACGAGGTCGCAGACGAGCCGCCGCAGGCTGGCGTGCCGACCGTCCGCACTGGAGACGTGGACGAGCTGGTCGAGGCCGCCGTCGGCCAGCGCCGCACCGAGCCTCGCCCGGGACCGCTCGACGGCGTCGTCCCAGAGTGCGTACAGCTGTTCGGGGGCGTCCTCGGCGGCGGAGGTGAACTCCCAGCTGTCGTCGTCCCAGTCCACGGCGACCCAGGGCGGGCCGATGGGCTGCCCGCTCAGCTTCGCGGTGAACGTGTAGTCCTCCACCCACGCGAGATGCTTGAGCAGGCCGCCGAGGGTCAGCGCGGAAGCACCGACCCGGGCCTGCAGCCCAGCGGCGTCGAGGGCGTCGGCCTTCCAGCGGAAGGTCGTGCGCAGCCGGTCGAGCGCCCCGACGAGGTGCTCGGCCTCGGTGCCGGCGAGGGGTGGCTCCCACGGCGTGTCGCTGCTGGCCATGCGGCCAGGGTAGGTCCCGGCGCGGGTCACGCCGTCGCGTCACTCGCCGGCAGGCTGCAGGCGCGGACGAACGGCAGGACGCGCCCCCACAGCGTCTCGGTGGCGGCGGGGTCGTACTCGGCCGGCAGCGTCGGGTCGGTGAACAGGTGGCCGGACCCGGGGTAGTCGAACACCTCGATCGTGCCGCCGCCCGCCTCGACGTCCCGGACCGTCAGCGCGAGCTCGGCGTCGTCCCGCCACGGGTCGCCGAGCGTGGCGTGGGTCTGGGCCGGCACCCCGGCAGGCCAGCGGGCGTCGGTCCCGAGGAGCGACACCGAGATGGCGCCGGCGACCATGAGAACGCCGGACACGGTGCGCACCGTCGCCACGTGCACGGCCATCACGCAGCCGAGGGAGAAGCCGGCACTGACGAAGCCGTCGGGCAGCCCGCCCACTGCCTCGACTGCCCTCCTCCGGAGTACTCCGAGCCCGACCTCCCCCTCCGCGAAGGCCATGGCCGGTGGGTAGTCGTCGAAGGTCCGACCGCCGTAGAGGTCGGCGACGAGCACCTCGTGGCCGTCGAGGCGCAGCCGCTCGGCGGCGTCCAGGATTCCCTGGCGTACCCCCAGCACGGACGGGAACAGCGCGACGGTGGCCATGCCGCGACCCAACCACCCGGAGCCCGTCCGGGTCGAGACCGGGGCTACCCGTCGCCGATGGCGCACGCGCGACGACGGGGAGCGACCACGTCCCCCGCCTGGGGGCGGGCCAAAGGCCCTGGTGGCCCCTCGCGGTACCAACGAGCATCGGATGTGGGAGGCATGACACATGTCCTCGGACCCGCCGAGGCGTGCCAGCGGGGCTCGGTGTCCCCGCCGGGGGTGACCGGCCCCGTGGGGAGGTGGTCGGTCATGATCGCCCGTTCGCGAGGCAGGACTGTGGCCCGCGCTGTCGCCCTGGCAGCGGCTGCGGGGGCGCTGCTGACACTCGGGATGGGTCCGGCAGGTGCCGAACCGGTCCCGCAGCCGTACCTCGACGTCTGGTACGAGCCCACCTGGGAGCCGCCGGCAACCAACGAGGTGACCGCGCAGGGGTTCGACGAGGGCACGAGCGTCTCCTTCGCGCTGAGCAAGGACGGGACGACGACCTGCCTCCAGTCGGCCACGGTGCAAGACGGTGCCGCGGCCTTCGACGCCTGGCAGGACGAGGGGCTCTGCAACCCGCAGCCGGGTGACCTGCTCTCCGCGACCGGACAGGCCATGGAGCAGGCGGTCACGAAGGAGCTGGTCGTGCAGCCCTCGCGCAGTGCGGGGGGAGACGTCGGTGCGGACGCCGATACTGCAGCGGACGTCGTGTCCGGTGTGGTTCCCGCTGGATCGGGCGTGGAGCTCACCACGGACGAGTTCAGCTGGTACCAGGCGGCGGTGGAGAACGCCTATGCCATCGACCTGTCCCCGGACGTGGACGTTCAGCCGTGGTCCCAGCTCGGCATCGCGGTGTTCGACGCTGACGGGGACGTCGTCCGCATCAGGTGGCGGGTCAGCCGGCCGGTGGTCGAGGTCGTCCCCGACAGCGAGCTGGTCGACGGACAGGTGGTCAGCGTCGCTGGCACGGGGTTCACCCCCGGCCTTGCCACGCTCGCCCAGGGGCACGGGTTCATCGGTGGGATCGACGAGTCGACGTATGCGGACGTGCCGGTGGCGGCCGACGGGACGCTGGCCGCGACACTCGCGGTGCGGCGGGTCGTGCGGGTGCCCACGGGCCCTGAGCACGTCGACTACGTCGACGTGAACTGCGCCGGTGTGGACCCAGTGGTCGATGGGCTGTGCTTCGTGGTGGCCATGGACGCCGATGGATCGGGGTACTACGTCGACACGGCGTTCCGTCGGCCCTTCGCCGAGCTGGCCGTCGCACCGCTGGTGTCGGCGGACCGGGTCACCGGCCGGGCGACCTTGCGCGGGAGCCTGGACTGCGACCCGTCGGACACGGCGGTCATCTCGGGCACGCTGCGTCAGGTCGTCGGCCGGAGGGTGATCCTCGGGACGTTCGCCCTGACCGTCCCGTGCACCCAGAGCCACTGGTCAGTCGTCGTCCAGCCATCAGGTCGGACCGCGTTCGTGCCGGGGCTGGCCCGGGTCCAGGCGACCGCCACCGTGGCGGTCTGGAGCGACACCGCGATGGACACGGTGGACAGGCTCGTGCTCGTCGTGCGGGCACCCGGCCGCTGAACCGAGGCCCAAGCCGATCGGGCCCAGACGTCGAGGCTGTCAGCGACGGAAGCGGCGCACGTAGTACCGCTCGCCCTCGTATCCCACCTCGACGAGGAGGCCCCGCGCCTGGAGGTCCTCCACCACCTCCCAGCCCGCACCGCTGCGTCGCAGCAGGGCCGAGACCGCCGAGCGGCGCATCGGGTGCACGGCGACGATGCTCAGCAGGTCGGCTCGGGCGTCCCCGGAGGAGGCGAACTCGTCGCCCTCGTAGCCGATCAGCAGCTCGACCGAAGGAACGTAGTCCCTCAGCAGCTGGTAGGCGCGGTGGACGGCGTCCTCCGTCGGCGGCATTCCAGAGGCGACCGGCGTCGGCCGGGTGGGGATCGCCAGGTAGGCGGTGGCGATACCCGCGTCGCGCAGCACCTCGCCGACCCCGCGGACCGACTCGGCCGAGTCGTTGACGTCGCGGACGAGCATGGTCTCGGAGACCAGCTGACCGCCGTACTCCTGAGCGAAGCGGGCGAGCCCAGCCTGGACCGCGGCCAGGTCGAGGTGGGGGTCGGGCCGGTTCACCTGCCGCCAGGTGGCCGCGTCGGCAGCGTCGACCTTCACGGACACCCAGTCGGCGCCCCTCAGCGCCTCGCGGACATCCGCCCGGTCGAGCAGCGTCCCGTTGGAGATCACCGCGATCCTGATGCCCAGCGGGCGCAGCAGTGCGATGGTCCGCCCGAGCCCGACGTCCAGGGTCGGCTCCCCGTCGGGGACGAAGGTCAGGGCGTCGACGCGTTCACCGCGTCCCTCCAGGCGGTGGACGCGAGCGGCGACCTCGTCCGCGATGCGCTCCGGGGGGTAGAAGGACCGCGGCCGCACGGTCCGCGCGAGGGTGGCTCCCACCTGGCAGTAGATGCACGAGTAGCTGCACACCTTCGGTGGGATGTTGTTGATCCCCAGGCTCCGCCCGAGACGACGCGACGGCACCGGACCGAAGGTGATCGCCGTGGACGGCTCTCCGGAGGCCCCCATGGGTACCTCACACTCCCCTCACGTCAGGTGCGCCAGAGCCAGCAGGAGAAGGAGCCCGGCGGCGAACCCGGCGGTGTGCACGGCCTTCTCGTGCGGGGCCGGAGCCGTCGTCAGCTCGGGGACCAGGTCGGCCAGCGCGATGTAGATGAAGTTGCCGGCGGCGAAGGGCAGCAGCACCGCCACGTCGATGGTGGCAGCGGCGGCGTAGGCCAGGAGCCCGCCCAGGAGGAAGGTCAGCGCGGACAGCGTGTTGTAGGCCAGCGCCGACCGTCGGCTCCACCCGCTGTGGACCAGGATCCCGAAGTCGCCCAGCTCCTGCGGGATCTCGTGTGCCGCAGCCGCGAGCCAGGCCATCGCCCCGAGCCGGAGGTCGACGACGAACGCGCTGCCCACCGCCAACCCGCCCACGAAGTTGTGCACCCCGTCGGCCAGGAGCACCAGGACACCCAGTGGCCGGTGCGCGCAGACCGACCGATGGCAGTGGTGCCAGTGCAGGTACTGCTCCAGCAGGAAGAACGAGAAGAGCCCGCCGGCCAGCCACACGTACGCCGTCAGGCCGTTCCCCAGCTCGGTGATCCCGCCCGGCAGCAGGTGGAACAGGGCACCTCCCACCAGCGACCCCGCAGCGAGCGAGACCAGGGGCATCACCACCGCGTCGAACGAGGCCGGCGGCAGGGCCAGGGTCACCGCGCCGGTCAGCGCCAGCAGGCTCATGCCCAGGCCAGCGGCCACGATCCAGGCCAGCTCAGCGGTCACGACCTCCCCCTGGGGGCAGCGCCCGGCTCCGCGGTGGTGGACGAAGCGGGCGGGGTGTCAACGGGTTGCCGGTCCCGCCTGCCACCGCGCGTAGAGGTGGACCAGCTCGTCGAACGTCGGAGGCGACGTCAGGGGCGGGTCGGTGACCTGTGCCCCGTCGATCACCACCACGACGTAGCTCCCGCCCTCGTCGACGAGGTTCTCGACCACGTCGACGCGATGCGGGCCGAACAGATGCGACTCCAGGACCCGCTTCATGGCGCGCCGCCCTACCGCCCGGTGTCGGCGCCGCGGAAGACGAGGACCGGGCAGGGAGCGTGATGGACGCAGTACCCGGCGACCGAGCCCAGGTGCATCCCGGGCAGCTCGCCACGGCCATGGCTGCCGACGACCAGGAGCGCGGCTCCCTGAGCAGCGGTTCTCAGGGCCTGGGCAGGGCGCATCTCGACGAGCCGTTTCTCCACGGGCACATCGACGTCCGGTCCCAGGGCCTCGGAGACGGACCGGTCCAGGGCCTCGTGGGCGTCGCGTGCGTAGTCCGCCTCGGTGTACGTGGGGGAGAACACGATCGTCCACGGCACGTCGTACCCGGTGACGGCGAGGATCCGACCCCTGATGCCCCGGGCGTAGTCCGCGGCCCAGCGCAGGGCGGCGATGCTGAGGTCGGAGCCATCGACGCCGACGACGACGAGCGGACGTCCCTCCTCGTTCACGAACCCCACCTCCCGGGTCAAGTTCTGACTTGCTCATTCTCTTGATAATATCGCAGAATGGCTGAGTTCGGAGTGCAGGCTCTTCGCAGTCATGGGCTGCGGGTGACCGGACCGCGCCTGGCCGTCCTGCAGGTTCTCGCCGCCGACGGGCACCTCTCGGCGGAAGCCGTGGCCGCCGCGGCGCGCCACCGGGTCGGCTCGGTCTCGACGCAGGGCGTGTACACGGTGCTGGCGGACCTGGTAGCCGCCGGCCTGGTGCACCGGATCGAACCGGCGGGCAGCCCGGCGTTGTACGAGATCCAGCACGAGGAGACCCACCACCACCTGGTCTGCCGGTCGTGTGCGGCGGTCGTCGACCTGCCGTGCGACCATGACCTGAAATCCTGCCTGGTGCCGCCAGCGACGCACGGCTTCGCGGACCTCGAGGCCGAAATCGTCTTCTGGGGCACCTGCCCTGCATGCCAGGCAGCCATCGGGCGTGCCGACGAGGCTCGCCCACGAAGAAGGAGCAGCTGATGGCCACGAACATCGTGTGCATCCCGGTCGCGCCCGACGGGACTGTCGGCGAGGGGTGGGGGAGGGCGCCGGCGCTGGCCCTGGCCAGAGTCACGGACGGCCGGGTCGAGGACTGGCGCACCGTGGACGTCCG
>JALOLN010000319.1 GCA_025455945.1 Actinomycetes bacterium | reverse complement strand
GGGCCAGTGGATCCGGACCTCGCGCACGTCGCCGGCGGGGCCCAGGCCCACCAGCACGCGCGGGTCGTTGGCGCAGGCGTAGCTGCCGTCGGCGCGCACGCGGCGCCAGAGGGTCGGTCGGCCCGCGCGCTCGAGCGCGACCCGGGCGCCCACCGCGTCGCGCCCCTCGCGGCCGAGGAGCCGCAGTCCGATCCAGCGGTTACGAGTGCCGATCCGGTTCTCCAGCAGGCGCACCGGGCCGTTGTTGTTGACCACCACCAGGTCGGTGTCGCCGTCGTTGTCCAGGTCGCCGAAGGCGACCCCCCGGCTCACCTCGGGCACCTGCAGGGCGGCGCCGGCCTGCGCCGTGACCTCCCGGAAGCGCCCGTCGCCCAGGTTCTCATAGAGCTGCTTGGGCTGGCGCAGGGGATAGGGGTCACCGGCCTCGACCTGGGCGTGGATGATATTCACCGCGCCGCTGGCGACGAACAGGTCCAGGTCGCCGTCGTTGTCATAGTCGAAGAAGGCCGTGCCGAACGAGGTGTAGGCCTTGCTCGGCCCCGCCACGCCGCTCTGCACCGAGTGGTCCTCGAACCAGCCCTCGCCGTTGTTGATGTAGAGGGTGTTGGTCTCGCCCGCCAGGTGGGTCATGAACAGGTCTTCGTCGCCGTCGCCGTCCACGTCGCCGGCGTCGACGCCCATGCTGGCCTCGGCCATGCCCTCGCGGTTGACGGCCGCGCCCGCGATCAGGGCGTCGTTGACGAAGCTGCCGTCCCTCTGGTTCATCCAGAGGTGGTTCGCCATGCCGTCGTTGGCCACGTAGAGGTCGGCCCAGCCGTCGCCGTTGAAGTCCGTGGCTACCACGCCGAGCGCGGTCCCGGCCTCCTGGGCGACGCGGCTCTTGACGCCGACGTCCTCGAAGGTGCCGTCGCCGCGATTGCGGTAGAGGGTATCGGGCAGGGCGCGGTAGACCTTGGGCGAGCAGTAGTCCCGGGCGCTCCAGGGCGCGTAGCAGGGCCGGTTGTTGTCGGGGCTGAAGTCCACGTAGTTGCCGACGAAGAGGTCCAGCCGGCCGTCGCGGTCGTAATCGAGGAAGGCCGCGCTGACCGAGAGCCGCGGGTCGCCGGTGCCGGCTTCGGCGGTCACGTTGACGAAGGTCCCGTCGCCCCGGTTGCGCCAGAGCTGGTTGGGGCCCAGGTTCGTCAGGTACAGGTCGACGTGGCCGTCGTTGTCGTAGTCGGCCGCGGCGACGCCCATGCCGTAGCCCGTGTCCCGGATGCCGCTCTGCCCGGTCACGTCGGTGAAGCGCAGCGAGCGCGTCCCGTCCGGATTCACGGTCAGGTCGTTGCGATACAGGCGGGCGCCCGGCGGCTTGCCGGGCTGGGGCGGGAAGAGGGCGGCCGACAAGGGCTTCGGACCCAGCATCTCGCCCTGCACCAGGAACACGTCCAGGTCGCCGTCCCCGTCGTAGTCGAGCAGGGCCGCGCCGCCGCCCAGGTTCTCCACCAGGTACCACTCGCCCGACATGCCGTTGAACTGGACGAAGTCGAGCCCGGACGCCCCGGCGATCTCGACGAACCCGTCACCCTCGGCCGAGGCGGCGGGCGGTGGCGTGGCGGCGGCCGGCGGGCGGGGTGTCGGCACCGATGCCGCCGCGGGCGGGGTCTCGGCGGCGAGCGCCGTGGCGGGGCTGCCCGCCGGCGGCGTCGCGGGCGCTGACCCGCTCGGGACGGCGGTTGCTGCGGGCCCGGCCCCCGCCTGCCGGACCGTGACCAGCCGGTCGACGCCCTCCACCGGCACGTCCTCCGTGCTGCCGTCGGGCCAGGTCACCCGCAGCCGCTCCACCGCGGCCGACTGCCCCAGGCCGAAGGTGACGGGCAGCTCCACCTGGGACAGGTAGCTCCTCGCCGGCGTGACCTGCCGGTACTGGGTCACGCCGCCCGCGGTCAGCTCGACCAGGGCCCCGACGGCGTCCGGGTTCGGGGCCCGGCCGAGGAGCCGCACCCGCAGCCAGTGGTGGCCGAGCGCCTGGTCGTTGCGCAGCAGGCGGGGCAGGCCGCCGTTCTCGGTCAGCAGCACGTCCAGGTCCGCCTGGTCGTTGCGCAGCAGGCGGGGCGGCCCGCCGTTCTCGGTCAGCAGCACGTCCAGGTCCCCGTCGCCGTCCACGTCCGCGTAGGTGGCCCCGCGCCCGACCATCGGCCGCGCCATGTCGCCGAGCCGTTGTCCCGGGACCGGCACGTAGGCTGCCGGGCAGTCGGGGCCGCAGTTCCAGAACAGCTGGGCCGGCTGGGCGTAGTGCTGGCTCGGCTGCACCTGGTTGATCTCGGCCTCCAGGTGGCCGTTCGCCTGCAGCAGGTCGATCTGTCCGTCCAGGTCCGCGTCGAAGAAGAACAGCCCGAAGGTCAGGGCCTGCCGCGAGGCGGGGCCGATCCCGGCCTGGATCGCCTCGTCGGCCAGCAGGTCCGGCACGCCCTGGGTGACGTAGAAGGAGGTCATCTCGTTGGCGAAGTTGCCGATCGCCACTGCCAGGGCCTCGTCGTTGCGGTAGCGCGCGGTGTCGATCCCCATCGCGCCGGTGGCGGCGCCGTCGCGGTCGAAGGCCACCCCCGCGGCGGTGCCGATCTCCTCGAAGGTGCCGTCGCCGCGGTTGCGGAGCAAGAAGTTCTGGACCGTGTCGTTGGCGACCAGGAGGTCCAGCCGGCCGTCGCCGTCCAGGTCGACCGGTGCGACCCCGAGCGCCTTGGCCATCGGGCGGCCCGTCGCCGCGTTGGCCACCTGGACCCCGGACGCCGC
>JALOLN010000109.1 GCA_025455945.1 Actinomycetes bacterium | reverse complement strand
GGGCGACGTCGACGATCACCGGCATCCGGCCACGCCAGCGCTGCCACGCCGCGTCGTCGGTCGCGAGCTCGCACATGAAGTGGGCGACGTTCGCCATACGCGTGTGATCGGGCCGGAAGACGCTGGCCACGAGCGTCTCGTGCAGCGCGTACCCGCCGACGTCGCCGTCCTCGAGCGTGTCCGGGCGGACGGCCACCCACTGCAGGTGCGGGTCGGTCGGGCCGACCTCGTGGGAGAGGAAGTCCGCAGCCCGCTGGTTGTCGCGGGCCGGCGGCAGGACGGCCCGCAGCGCGCCCAGGTACGCGCGCTCGCCGGCGCCGCGCCGCGTGTCTGCCCGATCGGGGAGGTTGACCGAGACGCTGCTCATCAGGATCAGGCGCATGGGCGCTGCGGGCCGGTGGACCTCGACCGCCTCGTGCACCCGGCGGATCGAGCGCTCGACCAGCAGGTGCGGCGCCCCGAAGAGGCCGCGGGCGCTGATGGTGTGCCCCAGGCACGAGACGACCGTGTCGCAGCCCTCGAGGTGGCCGACGAGCTGCTCCATCGGCATGGCGAGCAGGTCGGCCTGGACCACCTCGAGCAGCGGGTTCCCGGTGATGCCGGGGGGCAGCCGGTCGGCCGAGCGGACGATCGCGCGGACCGCGATCCCGCGCTCGAGCAGCTGGGTGGCGACGCGGCCGCCGGTACGCCCCGTGGCGCCGAGGATCAGGACGCGGTGGGTGGACATGGGTGCTCCGTTCGATTCACGGCTCGGGGTACTGGAAGACCGCGTCGAGGGGGACGCCGAGCGCACGGGCGATCCGGAACGCCACCTCGAGCGACGGGGAGTACTTGCCCTGCTCGATCGCGATGATGGTCTGGCGGGTCGTGCCGACCCGGTCGG
The DNA here is from genome assembly GCA_025455945.1 of Actinomycetes bacterium. Classification (GTDB taxonomy): domain Bacteria; phylum Actinomycetota; class Actinomycetes; order Prado026; family Prado026; genus Prado026. Next base: position 5,768 of record JALOLN010000109.1, on the reverse strand, counting down.
CGAGCTCGGCCTGGGTCATCTCGCCGGCGGCGAAGCGCAGGGCGCGGATGCGGTTGGTGACGCGGGTGGGGCGGACCATCAGAAGCCCCGGCGGTAGGCGCGCAGCTTGACGACGCCGCCGACCAGCGACGCCACCGCGAACGACAGGTACAGGGTGTTCGCGATCCAGAAGTAGTCGACCTCGAGCATCGTGATGATGAGCGCAGCGACGGCGCCCACCGAGGCGACGTAGTAGCCGACGACGTCGCCGCGCCGGCTGATGAGGGTGTCGCGCTCGTCGGTGCGGTCGATCCGGTCGGCCGAGCCGGGCTCGCGGATCTCGGCGCCGACCGCGCTGGCGATCGCCATGGCGATGGTACCGACGATGGTCAGGAGGATGGACGCGATGACGGCCAGCACCAGCGGGCGCTGGTAGGCGATGTCGGCGGCGGGGGTGTCGCCGAGCTGGGGCAGCACGACGGCGAAGTAGGCCAGCGCGACCAGGAACCCGACCACGACGCTGACCCACGTGGTCTTCTCCTCGAACGGCATGTCGACCTCCTGGGGCTCGTCCGGATGTCAAACGTTCTTGACATGTCGAACGTAAAGCAGGGGCGACAGGATGTCAAGTGTGTTTGACATCACGGGCCGCCGGATCCACAGCGCGAGGCGTCCGGCAGCGTGCCCTGCGTCGCGGCGCGGTGTCAGTCGGTCGCCACGGCCAGCACCAGGCCCTGCCGTGGCGCGAGCGAGTCGACGGGGACGTAGCCCGCGATCGAGCCGTCCGCCACGGTCAGGGGCGCAGCCTCGGCGTCGGTCGCCAGGTCGGTGACGGCGTGGACGCCGGCGGGCACAGCGCTCGCGGCGAGGTCCACGGCGCACCCCCGCTGGGCGACGGTCGCGAAGTTGAGCAGCACCAGCACCGAGTCCGCTGGTCCCCCCTGGTCCCCGGGCTGGGTGCGCAGGTACCCGTAGACGTCAGGGCAGCTGACCTCGACCTCGCGCAGGTCGCCGGTGCGCAGCGCCGGATGGTCGGCGCGCGCGCGGATCAGCCGCCGGTAGTGGCTGAGCAGCGAGGCCGGATCGTCGGTCTGGGCCGCGACGTTCACCGAGCCCGGGTCCGGGTTCGGCGCCTGCCAGGGCGTGCCCGTCGTGAAGCCGGCCCCCGCGCCGGAGCTCCACTGCATCGGAGTGCGGATCAGCTCGTCGGGCTTCGCCCCGGTCATCCCGATCTCCTCGCCGTAGTAGACGAAGGGGACGCCGGGCAGGGTGAGCAGGGCGGTGGCGGCCAGCCGGGCGCCCTCGAGGTCGTCGCCGAGCCGCGACATCACCCGGTTCTGGTCGTGGTTGGTCAGGAACGGGGCGAACTGGCCGGCCGGGTAGGCCGCGAGGGCGGTGGTCAGGGCCTCGTCGAAGGGGCGCGGCGTCGCGGTGGCGACGCTGCTGAGGATCCCCTCGGCCACGGTGAACTCGAAGGCGATGTCCACCTCGTCGTCAGCCACGTACGGGACGACCTCGCTGGTCTCGTCCCAGACCTCCCCGACGGTCAGGGCCTGCGGATCGACCGAGTCGAGGTGGTCGTCCCAGGCGGCGAGCCACGCGTGCGTCTCGGGGGTGCCCTCGAACACGGCGCCGTCCTCGACCAGGTGCCGCACGGCGTCGAGGCGCAGGCCGTCGGCACCCAGGTCCCCCAGCCAGAACCGTGCGACGTCGTACAGCTGCTCGGTGACGGCGGGGGTGCGCAGGTTGAGGTCTGGCATGCCGCTCCAGAACAGGCCGAGGTAGTACTCCTCACCCCACCGGTGCCACGCGGGGCTGCCCCACTCGGTCGTCTGGACCGGGTCGGTGTCGCTCCACACGTACCAGTCGCGCTTCGGCGAGTCCGGGCCGCTCGCCGACTCGGTGAACCACGGGTGGTCCCTCGAGGTGTGGTTGAGCATCAGGTCGACGATCACGTTGATCCCGCGTGCGTGCGCCGCCTCCATCAGTGCCTTGAAGTCCGCGTTGGTGCCGTAGTCCTCCTCGACCGTGAAGTAGTCGGTGGCGTCGTAGCCGTGGTAGCTGGGCGACTGGGTGACCGGCATCAGCCACAGCCCGGTCACCCCGAGGTCGGCGTCGGTGCTGGGGTCGCCGTCGTTGAGGTGGTCCAGCCGGTCGATGAGCCCGCGCAGGTCGCCGATCCCGTCGCCGTCGCTGTCGGCGAAGCTGCGCACGAACACCTCGTAGAAGACCCGCTCGTTCCACCAGGGGATGCCCCCACCGGGGCCGCCGCCGGTGACCGCCGGGCCCACGGCGCTCGTGGCCGGCGCGGGCGACGAGGGCTGCTCGGACTGCCGCGTGTAGGTGACCCCGTCGAGCAGGCCCGCCCGGGCGCCGCAGGGATCCGCGCCCTGGACCGCGTAGGTCAGTGCGTCGGCCTCCACGTTCACCGCGTAGGTGGCTCGCTCCCCGCCGTGCTCACGGCAGTACGCGTCGGTCTCGAAGGTCAGCCGGGCCCCGTCGAGCGAGTAGGTGCCGTCGTCCACCTGCTCCAGCGACTCCCGGCTGGGGCCCTCGAAGGCCGTGAAGGACCCGTCGTCGCGGTAGTCGATCACGGTGACCCCGCCGTCCTGCTGCTCGGCGAGCCACCGGCCGGTGACGTCCGCGTCGTCGCCGGAGCATCCGACCAGCAGCGCACAGGCGAGCGCCGTACCCGTCATCCCCACCAGCATCCGACGACCCATGGAACCTCGCTCAGCCCCGCGCCCCCGGCTGGCTGCCGGGCGCCGCATCCAAGGGTTCGCGCACGTGATCGCGGCGGACAAGGCCGATGGTCACCAGCTGCGCGGGCCGGTCGGCCGGGGTGGTTGGGGTAGGGCAGGGCCGGCCGCAGGGCAGGCCGGACACGTCGGAGGCCCCCACCCGCATGGGGTGGGGGCCTCCGGTCGGTGCAGTACGTCAGATGGCGCGAACGTTGTCCGCCTGCGGGCCCTTCTGGCCCTGCGTGATGTCGAACTCGACGCGCTGGTTCTCGTCGAGGCTGCGGTAGCCGTCGGCGACGATCGCCGAGAAGTGGACGAAGACGTCCGGGCCGCCGCCGTCCTGCGCGATGAAGCCGAAGCCCTTCTCGCTGTTGAACCACTTGACTGTGCCTTGTGCCATTTGTTCGTTGATCTCTCTGTGATCTGCAGGGCCAACGCGGTGCCAACCCTGGGTGCTGCGTTGGCCCCTCGCCCAGAAAGCGAAGACGCCAGCGGTTGATCCGCGGGCGTCTGTTGAGAACTGGCGAACGAACTGCTGTACAGCCCGTTCAGGTTAGCACGGTGCGTCGTCGGCGGGCCAGCCCCGGGCGAGGCCTTCGCACCGGGGCGTCCGTAGCCTGTGGGTGTGCCGCGCGCCTTCCACGCCCACCCCGGATTCGCCGCCCTGCATGCGCTCCTGTCGGTGCCCGAGCCGACGCTGCGGCGCATGGCCGGCCCGCCGGTCGTGATCGACGGCCGCCAACTCGATCCCGCCACGCAACTGCTGCTCGCGGGGGCCGAGCGGGCCAAGATGCGGCTCGGTGACCGCACCGTGCCGAGCCGCCGTCGGGCCATCATGCGGCGGGCCTCCGCGCTGGCCATGCCGCGCGCCAAGGGCGTCCACGCCGTGGACCGGACGATCCCCGGGCCGGCGGGGCCGCTGCCGGTGCGGGTGTACCGCTCGCTGGCCGCGCCGGCCGAGCCGCCGGCCATCGTGTACTTCCACGGGGGAGGCTGGGTGGTCGGCGATCTCGACACGCACGACGGCTCCTGCCGGCTGCTGGCCCGCGAGACCGGCGCGGTCGTGATGGCGGTGGACTACCGGCTGGCGCCCGAGCACCCGTTCCCTGCGGCGGTCGACGATGCCTTGGCGGCGTTCCGCTGGGCGGCGGCGAACCCCCGCGAGCTGGCCTGCCGGCCCGGCGCGGTGGCCGTCATGGGCGACAGCGCGGGGGGCACCCTGGCCGCCGTGGTCTGCCAGCAGGCACGCGACCTCGGCGGGCCGATGCCCGTCGCGCAGGGGCTGGTGTACCCGGGCACCGACCTGCGGATGATGACCCGCTCGATGGACGCCTACGCCGAGGGCTTCTACCTGACCCGCGAGGACATCGTGTGGTTCCAGGACCAGTACGTGCCGGACCCGGCGACGCGGCTGGATCCGCGGGCCTCGCCGCTGCTGGCCGAGGACCTCGCCGGCCTGCCCCCGGCGCACGTCTGGACCGCGGGCTTCGACCCGCTGCGCGACGAGGGCCGGGCGTACGCCGACCGGCTGGCGGCCAGCGGGGTGCAGGCCCGGTACCGGTGCTTCGACGACCAGGTGCACGGCTTCTTCGGGATGGGGGTGCTGCCCGACGGGCTGGGGATGGCGGCGTCGGTGTGCCGGGAGATGGGCGAGCTCATCGACGAGGCCCTGGCCGGGGCGGTGGGTTGATGGCGGAGGACGGGGAGTGGCGAGGCTTTGCAGCGTGGGGCGCCGAGTCGGAGCGCACCCACGGCTAGGGTCGGCCCATGGCTGGCCCGGCACGGACGTACCTGCTCATCGACGGGGAGAACCTCGACGCCACCCTGGGCGGCAGCATCCTGCATCGGAAGCCGGCCCCGGACGAGCGGCCCCGCTGGGACCGGCTGCTGAGCTTCGTGCAGGAGAAGTGGGGCCAGGAGGTCACGGGGCTCTTCTTCATGGCCGCGAACGCCGAGGTGCCCCACACCTTCGTCCAGGCGCTGCTCGCGATCGGCTACAAGCCCGTGCTGCTGTCCGGCGAGCCGGGGCAGAAGGTGGTCGACATCGGGATCCAGAAGACGCTCCGGGCGCTCGCGGAGCGGCCGGGCGACGTGGTGCTCGCCTCCCATGACGGGGACTTCGTCCCGTTCCTGCAGCCGCTGACCGGCGCCCGCCGGACCGCTGTTGCTGCCTTCAAGGAGTTCGTCAGCTCCGGCTACCTGCCGCTCGTTGATGCCGGGCTGGAGATCATCGACCTCGAGCGGGACATGGGCGCCTTCAACGTGACCCTGCCACGCGTACGGGTCATCCCGATCAGCGAGTTCGACCCCCTCGAGTTCCTGTAGTCACGCGAGCCGGTTACCCGCGGTCGGTGGGGGCAGGGTCGCCATCGGGCCTGCAGGGGCGGCCCGGCGCTACAGCACCCGTCGCACCCCGGGGACGCGGGTCAGCAGCCACGCCAGGCCGAACGAGGCGGCGATCCCGGCGGGCGCGACCACGAGGAACTTCGCCTCGGGCGGCAGCGGCAGGTCCTGGGCGAGCAGTGCGCAGGCCAGCAGCACCGGGGCCTGCAGGACGTAGGCGCCGAAGGCCGCGCGGCCCAGCTCGGTGGCCAGCGGCCCGGCGTGGTCGAAGCGGCGCTGGAACAGGCTGAGGATCCACAGCGAGAACCCGACGGCGATGACCCCCTCGGCGCACGAGGTGAGGATCGCCTGCCACGCCAGGCCCCCGGAGAAGACCTCGATGTCGGCACCGCTGGCCATGGCCGTCAGCAGCGCCGCCATCCCGGCGAGCGCCGCCCAGCCGCCGACGCGGGCGTACGGGCGCGGCACCGGCTGGAGCCAGCCCTGCTCACCGGCCATGACGCCCAGCACGAACAGGGCGATGCACTGGGGCCATTGCCAGATGTGTGCCGAGAACGGCTGCACGGAGTCGATGGGGAACTCCAGCCGCACCGCGATCGAGCCCAGCGCGATGGCGACCGCGAGGCCGACGAGCAGCCCGGGGCGCAGGGGCCGCCGCTCGGTGGGTGCCGGCCGGACCGCACGCCACGCGACGTAGGCCATCGA
>JALOLN010000108.1 GCA_025455945.1 Actinomycetes bacterium | reverse complement strand
AGCAGCACCGGCACGGCGAACGGCACGAGCACCAGCAGGACGAACAGCCGGCGGGTCGCGGCGTCCCCCAGCCGCACGGCGAGGGTCCGCTTGCCCGCGGCGTCGTCCGTCGGGATGTCCCTCAGGTTGTTGACCACGAGGACGGCGCAGGCGAGCAGCCCCATCGGCACTGCGGCGGCGACCGCCAGGGCCGTGATCCGGCCGATCTGGACGTAGGTCGTGCCGACGACCGCCACCAGCCCGAAGAAGACGAACACGAAGGCCTCGCCGAGCCCGGCGTAGCCGTACGGCCGAGGCCCCCCCGTGTACAGCCAGGCCGCGACGATCGCCGCCGCGCCGACGAGGACCAGCCACCAGCCGGACGTCGCGGCCAGCACCAGCCCGGCGGCCGCCGCCACCGCGAAGGCGACGACCGCGGCGGCGCGCACCGCGGCCGGCGTGGCGGTCCCGGTGCCCACGAGCCGGATCGGGCCGACCCGCTCGGCGTCGGTGCCCCGGATCCCGTCGCTGTAGTCGTTGGCGTAGTTCGCCCCGACCTGCAGGGCCAGCGCCACAGTCAGCGCGAGCAGCGCCTTCCACCACACCGCGCCGCCCCCGGCCGCGGCGGCGCCCGTGCCCACCGCCACCGGCGCGACGGCCGCCGGCAGGGTGCGCGGACGGGCGCCGTGGACCCACTGCGCGACGGTCGTCATGGCCCTCCTCGCGGACTTCCCGCCGGCGGGTCCGCCGGGCTGTCGGCGGCGACGAGGCCACGCACCGCCCGGCGGTCCGGCTTGCCCGGCGCGAGCACGGGCAGCTGCGCGACGATGACCAGCTGCCGCGGCAGGGCGGCGGGCGGCAGCCGGTCCGCCGCGAACCGGCGCAGCTCGGCGAGCTCGGGCCCGGCATCGTGGGCGGCCGGCGCCACCACCGCAACGACCCGCTGGCCCCAGCGCGGGTCGGGGACGCCGACGACCGCCACGGCGCCCACCGCGGGGTGGCCGGCGAGGACGCTCTCGACCAGCGCCGCCGGGACGTTGACACCCCCGGTGACGACGACGTCGTCGGCCCGGCCGAGCACCTCGAGCCGGCCGTCGGCGGCGATCCGCCCGACGTCCTGGGTGACCAGCCGGCCGACGGGGTCGAATGCCAGCGCCGTGAGGTCCGGACGCAGCCGGTAGCCGCAGCAGAGCACCGGTCCACCGATCCGGACGCGGCCGTCGGTGGTCAGGTCGACCGCGACGCCGTCCAGCGGGGTGCCGTCGTAGACGCAGCCCCCGCAGGTCTCGCTCATCCCGTAGGTGGTGACCACCCGGACGCCTTGGGCCCGGGCGCGCGCGACCAGCCCGGGGGGCGCCGGGCCGCCCCCGAGGAGCACCGCGGCGAAGGCGTCGAGGTCGGTGCCCGCGTCGAGCAGCCGGCCCAGCTGCGTGGGGACCAGCGAGGTGTACAGGGGGTCGCTCGTCCGCTCCGGCACGGCTGCGGCGAACGCCCCCGGCCGGAACCCCGAGGTGAGGTCGACGACGACCGGGTCGGTGCCCGCCTCGAGCGAGCGGGCCAGCACCATCAGCCCGGCCACGTGCGTCACCGGCAGCGCCAGCACCCAGCGGCCGGGGCCGTCGAGCCGCCGGTGGGTCGCGCGCACCGACGCCCGGACGGCGTCCGCGGTGAGCAGCGCCCCCTTGGGCGTTCCCGTGCTGCCCGAGGTGGGGACGACCACCGCGATGTCGTCACGCTCCAGCGGCTGGTCCGGGTCCAGCGCGGCCAGCAGCGCGCGGCGAGCCGGCTCGGGACCGCCGGGCAGCGGCAGCAGCGCCGGCCCGGTCCCGGCGAGGGCGGCCGCGAGCAGCGGCTGCACCAGTGCCGGGTCGGCCGCGTCGTGGGCGAGGAGGCGTCGGTGCGACATGGCGGCCCCACAGTAGGGGGACCGGGCACCCTCTACCCTTGGGGCCCGTGACGCTCGAGAACCCGCCCCGGCTCGACGACGGGGGAGACCCGGCCCGCACGACGATCCGGCCCGCCGCGGAGTGGGTGGCCGCCGGGGACTACCGGGACATCCGGTACGAGACCGCCGAGGGGATCGCGAAGCTCACGATCGACCGGCCGCACAAGCGCAACGCGTTCCGGCCGCAGACGCTGTTCGAGCTGCAGCACGCGTTCGGCGTCGCCCGCGACGACGACCGGATCGGGGCCATCGTGCTCACCGGGGCGGGCGACTACGCCTTCTGCTCCGGCGGGGACCAGATGGTGCGTGGCGACGACGGGTACCTCGGGGACGACGAGGTCGCGCAGAAGGGCATCGGCCGGCTCAACGTGCTGGACCTGCAGGTCCAGATCCGGCGGACGCCCAAGCCGGTCGTCGCGATGGTCGCCGGCTACGCCGTCGGCGGCGGGCACGTCCTGCACATCGTGTGCGACCTCACCATCGCCGCGGACAACGCCCGGTTCGGCCAGACCGGGCCGATGGTCGGGTCGTTCGACGGCGGCTACGGCTCCGGGCTGCTCGCCCGCCAGATCGGGCAGAAGCGGGCCCGCGAGGTGTGGTTCCTCTGCCGGCAGTACGACGCGCGGACGGCCCTGGACTGGGGGCTGGTCAACGCCGTCGTCCCGCTGGCCGAGCTGGAGGAGGAGACCGTCGCCTGGTGCCGACGGATGCTCGAGCTGTCACCGCTGGCCCTGCGCATGCTCAAGGCCAGCCTCAACGCCGCGGACGACGGCCTGGCCGGCATCCAGCAGCTGGCGGGGGACGCCACGATGCTCTTCTACCTGTCCGAGGAGGGGCAGGAGGGCCGCAACGCCTACCAGGAGCACCGCCGTCCGGACTTCTCCCGCTTCCCCCGGCGCCCCTGACCCACCCCCGAGACGCATCAAGGGACCCTTGAGGCCAATAGACCGCAGCCACGCGCCCTTCACGGGGGGCGCGGGACGCTGGCTGCCGCCGTTGGCCGACCTGCTGGACGCCGTCCACGTCGTGGTGCTGCCGCTGCAGACGAGGTTCCGGGGCATCGCCGTCCGCGAGGCGGTGCTGCTGGACGGGCCGACGGGCTGGGGGGAGTTCGCGCCGTTCCCGGAGTACCCGCCCGCCGAGGCCGCCCGCTGGCTGGCCGCCGCCGTCGAGGGCGGGTGGGGAGGCTGGCCGTCGCCACGACGCGACCAGGTGCCGGTCAACGCGATCGTCCCCGCGGTGGACCCGACCGACGCGCGGCGGATCGTCACCGAGTCCGGTGGCTGCACCGTGGCCAAGGTCAAGGTCGCCGAGCCGGGGCAGAGCCTCGAGGACGACGTGGCGCGGCTGGCCGCCGTCCGCGCCGCCCTCGGCCCGGACGGCCGGGTCCGGGTGGACGCCAACGGCGCCTGGTCGGTGCCCGCGGCCGCCGACGCGCTGCAGCGGCTCACGGCGGACGGCCCGCTCGAGTACGTCGAGCAGCCCTGCCGGACCCTGGCCGAGACCGCGCAGCTGCGCGACCGGCTGCGCGAGCAGCGGACCGACGTGCTCATCGCCGTCGACGAGGGGGTGCGCAAGTCCGGCGACCCCACCGATCCGGTCCGGGTCGCCGCGCTGCGCGCCGCCGCTGACCTCGTGGTCGTCAAGGTTGCGCCCCTCGGCGGCGTGCGTGCCGCGCTGGACGTCGTCCGGGTGGTGGGCCTGCCCGCCGTCGTCTCCAGCGCCCTGGACACCTCGGTCGGGCTGGCGGCCGGGGCGGCGCTGGCCGCGGCGCTGCCGGACCTGCCGTACGCGTGCGGCCTGGGGTCCGGCCGGCTGCTCGCCGCCGACGTGGTGCGTGACCGGCTGCTGCCGCACGACGGGCTCCTGCCCGTCGCCCGACCGGAGCCCGACCCGGGCCTGGTGGCCGAGCTGGCCGCGCCGCCGGGGCGGGTGGCCTGGTGGCGGTCGCGGCTGGCCGACACGTACGCGATCATGGCCGGGTCATGAACCCGTCCACCGCCCTCGCCGAGGTCCTCGTCGACGAGCTGGTGCGCGGCGGCTGCCGTGAGGCGGTCGTCTCGCCCGGTTCCCGGTCGGCACCGCTCGCCATGGCCCTGCACGCGGCGGACGCCGCCGGCCGGCTGCGGCTGCACGTGCGGATCGACGAGCGCTCCGCCGGGTTCCTCGCCCTCGGGCTGGCCAAGGCATCCGCTGCGCCGGTGCCGGTGCTCACCACGTCGGGGACGGCCACCGCGAACCTCCACCCCGCGGTGCTTGAGGCGGCCGAGGCCGGCGTCCCCCTCGTCGTGCTGACCGCCGACCGGCCACCGGAGCTGCGGGCCACGGGGGCGAACCAGACGGTCGGCCAGCTCGGCCTGTTCGGGGATGCGGTCCGGCTGTTCCACGAGGTGGGCGCCCCGGTCGCGGAGCGGGGCCAGCACGCCTACTGGCGGGCGCTGGTCTGCCGGGCCCTGGCGGCCGCCACCGGGGTGCTGACCCGTGACCCGGGACCGGTGCACCTCAACGTGGCCCTGCGCGAGCCGCTGGTCCCGGACGGCGACCCGACGTGGGTCGAGCCGCTGGCCGGCCGGCCGGACGGGACCCCGTGGACCAGGGTCGTCGGTCCCCCGGTCCCCGGTCCGGCACCGACGCTCGTTCCGGCCGGTGGCCCGCGGCGGACCCTGGTCCTCGTGGGCGACGCCCCGGCCGCGCTGGGTGAGGCCGCCGTCCGGCTCGCCGAGGCCTGCGGCTGGCCGGTGCTCTCGGAGCCGAGCGGCAACGCTCGGTCCGGGCCGCTGGCCATGGCCGCCGGCGCACTGCTGCTCGCCGACCCGGCGTGGGACCGGCTGCGCCCCGACCGCGTCCTGGTCGTCGGCCGGCCGACGTTGGCCCGGCCGGTCCAGGCGCTGCTGCAGGACCCGCGGGTGCGGGTGGACGTCGTGACACCCACCGCCCGCTGGGCCGACGCCGCGCGCTCGGCGGCCCGGGTGCTGCCCGCGCTGCCGACACCCCCGCCGGCCGATCCCCACCACGCGGGCCTCGACGCGGAGTGGCTGGCTGACTGGCGGACGGCGTCCGCAGCCGCTGCCCACGCCGTCGACGCGGTGCTCGACGAGCTGCCGGCCGCCGAGCCCCGGGTGGCCCGCGACCTGCTGGCGGCCCTGCCGGCCGGGGCGCTGCTCGTCGCCGGGTCGTCGATGCCGGTGCGAGACCTCTTCGTCGCGGGCCGGCCGCGGACGGGGGTCCGGGTGCTGGCCAACCGCGGTGCGGCGGGCATCGACGGGACGGTCTCGACCGCCGTGGGCGCCGCGCTCGCCTGGCAGGCGGCCGGAGGTGGCCCGGCGTTCGCGCTGCTCGGCGACCTCACCCTGCTGCACGACGCGAACGGGCTGGTCCTCGGCCCGGACGAGCCGCGGCCGGACCTCACGCTGGTCGTCCTGGACAACGACGGCGGCGCGATCTTCGGCCTGCTCGAACAGGGTGCCCCCGAGCACGCGGCGTCCTTCGAGCGGGTGTTCGGGACACCGCACGGGGTCGACCTGGCGGCGCTGTGCGGGGCGACGGGCACCCCGCTGACCAGGGTGAGCACGGCCGCGGAGGCGGTGGCGGCGGCGCTGGACCCGCGGGCCGGGCTGCGGGTCGTCCAGGTCCGGACCGACCGCCGGGCCGTGCCGGGGCTGCAGGCTCGCCTACGTGCGGCGGTCGCCGCCGCCGTCACGGCCGCCCTACCCGCCCCCGCCTGACTCCCCCCGCCTTCCTTCCTTCCTTCCTTCCTTCCGCATGAAGGGTCCCGTGTGGCGGATAGATCGCCTTGCGGCGCCCTTCATGCGGTCGGACGGGCCGAGGCGGGTGCGGTCGTCGTCCGGATGGAGGGCACGTGGCTGCCGTCCCTTGGCATCAGGGGACCCTTGATGCCAAGGGGATGCCGGGAGATGCCGTGCAGAGTGGGGGGTTCAGGCGTCGGCCTCGAGCGCGTCGCGCACCGCGGCGAACTTCGCCTGGGCCTCGGCGGTCTCGGCCTCGGGGTCTGAGCCGGCGACGATCCCGCAGCCGGCGAACAGCCGCAGCCGGTCGCCGTCGACCTCCGCGCAGCGCAGCGCGATGCCGAACTCGCCGTCCCCCTGGGCGTCCAGCCAGCCGACCGGGCCGGCATAGCGCCGTCGGTCCATGCCCTCCAGCTCGCGGATCACCGCCAGCGCCCGCTCGGTCGGGGTGCCGCAGACGGCGGCGGTCGGGTGCAGGGACGCCGCCAGCGCGAGCACCGGGGCCCGGTCGGCGAGCCAGCCCCGGACGTCGGTCGCGAGGTGCTGGACGTTCGCCAGCGCGAGCACGTGCGGCCGGTCCGGCACGTCGAGGTCGGTGCAGTGCGCCGCCAGGGCCTCGGCCACCGAGTGGACGGCGTACTCGTGCTCCTCGAGGTCCTTGTCGGAGCCCAGCAGGGCAGCAGCCAGCCGGCCGTCCGCCACGTCGTCGCCGCGGCGCCGGACCGTCCCGGCCAGCACCCGCGACGTCACCCGGTCCCCGTCCCTGCGCACGAGCAGCTCCGGTGTCGCCCCCACCAGCCCGTCGACGCTGAACGTCCAGCAGGCCGGGTACCCGGCGGCCAGCCGCTGCAGCAGGTACCGGACGTCGACCGGCTCCTCGGCGGTCGCCACCAGGTCCCGGGCGAGCACCACCTTGTCGATCTCACCGCGGCCGATCCGCCGGATCGCCTCGGCGACGGCTGCCTGCCACGCCGTGACCGG
>JALOLN010000107.1 GCA_025455945.1 Actinomycetes bacterium | reverse complement strand
CCCTGGCCCGCGACCCGCACGACGTCGTGGCCCTGGCCGTGCCGCTCGGGTGCGCCCGGCGCAGCGACCTGCCCGTCCCCCAGCACGCGCTGGAGCAGACCTACGCCGAAACCAGCTCGGGTGCGGCAGGAGTTGCCGTCCGGCTCCGGTTCGCCGATGCCGCCACGGCGATGCGGTTCCACGCGGACCGGCTGGCCGACCTGCGCGCCTGCGCCGCCCAGCCGGTGAGCGCAGCGCTCGGTGGCGCCGCCCTGGTGCGGGACGTCAGCGCGCCCGACGCCGTGACGGTTCGGTCGGTCCGGGTCGACCCGTGGGCGGACGCGGCCGTCGCCTCCTGGGTCGAGACCGCGACGCTCGACGGGACCGACGTCGTACTCGTGGCCGTGCAGGGCGGCACCGGAACCGACTGACCGGTGGCCGGTCCGCGCCGGGCTCAGCCCGCGACCGTGACCGCCAGGAGCGCGCCGAGGTCGTCGCACGCCTCCAGGTCCGCCTTGTCCGGGGCGCCGACGACCGAGACGTCGGCGGCCGCCTGACGCCAGCGCAGCCCACCCGCGATCCGGTGGACGGCTCTCAGGGCGCCCGCTGTGTCGTCGTTGCCGTGGACGAAGACGCCGTAGGGCAGTCCGACGGTGACCTCCAGGCACGGGTAGTAGACCTGGTCGAGGAAGTGCTTGAGGGCCCCCGACATGTACCCGATGTTCGCGGGCGTCCCCAGGATGACGCCGTCGGCGGCGAGCACGTCCGCGGGACCGGCCGACAGTGCCGCCCGCACGACCACCGAGACGTCGCCCGCCTCGGGGTTGCGGGCGCCGCGCAGCACCGCCTCGAGCATCGCCTGGACCGCCGGGGAGGGCGTGTGCTGCACCACCAGCAACCTCGGCATGGGAGTCATGATGGTCTGGTGCGGCTGTGCTCGTAGCGGGCCACGAACGCGTCCACGGGGGTCGACGCGACGAGCTCGCCCAGGAGGTCGAGGTCGAGGTCCGCGAGCCGGCGGAACCGTAGACAGCTCTTGCCCATGTCCAGGCGCCGCCCGGTGGCCTCCCACCGGTGCCGGAAGTCACGTTCCGCCTCGCTGTCCGCGTACACCCCCATGAGGTACAGCGAGTAGTGCCGCTGCTGGGCGGCCAAGGACACGTAGGCCAGCGGCTGGCCGTTGTAGGTGTGGGGGTAGCGGCTCAGCGGGACCGACCAGGTGATCATCCCCCAGCCCATGCCCTCCTCGTAGCCGTCCGGCAGGCTGCGGCGGACGACGTCCCGGACGGCGGCCACCACCGCGCGCCGCTCCGGCGCGAGCTCGGCGAGGTACTCCTCGGGCGTGGCGGCGCTGCTCTGCATGGCAGCACGCTAGCCCGCGTCTCCGGGGACCTGCAGGGGTCAGACGGCCGACCGGGCCGGAGGACCCTGCCCCGGCCGGTCGCCGACCTGGCAGCGTGGGTGGGGTGACCGACCCGGGCACGTCGGCGGGCGTCGTGGATCGCCCACGGGTGCCCCGGCCGCGGTCGGCAGCACTGGACAACCTCAAGGTCGTCCTCGTGGCGGCGGTGATCGTGGCCCACGCGTTCATCGCCTACGGGGACATCGGCTCGTGGGCCTACCGCGAGCCGTCGGACAGCCAGCCCTTCCTCGTCGTGGCGGCGCTGGCCGTCGCGCTCGGCTCGCTGTTCGCGATGGGCCTGTTCTTCCTCATCGGCGGGCTCCTCACCCCCGGGGCGCTCGCCCGGAAGGGGCCGGCCGGGTTCCTCCGCGACCGGGCACTGCGGCTCGGAGCACCGTTCCTCGTCTACCTGCTGCTGCTGTACCCACTGGTGAACTGGCTCGGCGGCCAGGGGGAGCACCCACCCGGGTGGTACCTGCGGGAGCAGCTGCGCGAGCTCGACCCCGGCCCGCTGTGGTTCGTCGCGGTCCTGCTGCTCTACTCCGTCGGGTACGTCGGCTGGCGGGCCGTTCGCCCGCGCGGCGTCCGGCGCCGGGCCTTCCGGCCGCTGCTGCTCGTGGTCGTCGCCGCCCTCGTCGCGCTCGCGACCCTGGTCACCCGCCTCCGCTTCCCGATCGACTCCTACCAGCTGTTCGCGCTGCACCTGTGGCAGTGGCCCCAGTGCCTCGGGCTGTTCGCGCTCGGCGTCACGAGCGCCGAGCAGCAGTGGCTCGACCCGGTCCCTGACCGGGTCCGCCGGGTCGCGGGCTGGTCGGCCCTGGTGGCCGTGATCGTCGTCGTCGCCGCGTTCGCGGGCAGCAGCGACGACCTGGACCCGTTCGCCGGCGGCCTGACCTGGCAGGCGCTGGTCACGGCCGGGGCGGAGGGCGCCATCGCGGTCGGGCTCGGCGTCTGGCTGCTCGGTCACGCCCAGCGGCGCTGGAACCGCAGCGGCCCGGTCGGCCGTGCGCTGGCCCGGTCCGCCTTCGGCGCCTACGTCCTGCAGGCGCCGGTCCTCGTCGCGCTCGCGGTCGCGGTGAGCGGGGTCCCCGTGCCGCCGGAGGTGAAGTTCCTCCTCGTCGCGCCGGCGACGGTCGCCGGTTCGTTCGCGGCGGCGTGGGGGCTGGCCCACCTGCCCGGCGTCCGGCGGGTGCTGTAGGCGGGTGGTCGGCTCAGTCCCCGGTCACGGCCGGCAGCGGGGCCACGCTGATCTGGTTGCGGCCGGCGTCCTTGGCCTCGTAGAGGGCGCGGTCGGCGTTGACGAGCAGGTCCTCCAGCGTCTCGTTCCAGGCCAGCCCGGCCAGCCCGCCGGACACGGTCACGCGCAGCTCGCCGGTGGGGAGTGCCTCGGTGGCCGCTTCGACCGCGCTGCGGATCCGCTCGGCGGCTCCGAGCGCGTCCGCGATGCCGGTGTCCGGGAGCACGACGACGAACTCCTCGCCGCCGAAGCGGGCCGGCAGGTCCTCCGCGCGCAGCTGCTCGTTGAGGATCCGGGCGATGAGCTGGATCGCGTGGTCGCCGCCGAGGTGGCCGTGGACGGCGTTGACTCGGCGCAGGTCGTCGAGGTCCAGCATGAGGATGCTCAACGGCCGGTCGTGCCGCCGGGCGCGCGAGAGCTCCCGCTCGGCGAGGCGGGTGAAGGACCTCATGTTGAGCAGGCCGGTCTTCACGTCGCGGTCGCGCTCGTGGACGGCCTGGACGAACGCCGACTGCCGCAGGACGAGGACGAGCAGGCCGGACGCCGGCACAAGCAGCACCGGTGCGGTGAGCGCGAGCGCGGCCCCGGCCGCCGCGGCCGACAGCTCCCACAGGTCCGCGGTCAGGTGCTCGACCTGGCGGAACTGCTCCTGCTTGGTCGGGGGCACCCCCTGGACGAGCCAGACGCTGCCGCCCAGCACGACGGCGTTGACCAGCTCGAAGACGGCCATGGCGGCCAGCAGCGCCAGGGCGTCGCGGCCGGCCGTCGCGGCGGTCACCTGCTGGCTCCCGGGACCGTGGACCTGCCAGTAGGCGAGGGCGGCCAGGCTCAGGGCGAGCACCCGTCGGAGCCGGTTGAACCAGCCGAAGCGGCTGCCGTGCTCCGTGGCGGCGAGCGCGAGGACGGCGACGCCCAGCGGTGGCAGCAGGACCGCCCCGGCGAGCTGGAACGGGGTCGTCGGGGTGTACAGCAGCCGGTCTCCGCCCCGCCGCCCCGGCACCATCGTCGTGCGGTTGGCCACCGCGACGAGCCCGACGAGGACCGGGAGGACCACCCACCACGGCAGCAGCCAGGTGGCGTCCCGGGTGCCGACGAGCAGCCACAGCACCGCCCCGGCGGCGCCGAGCACGTGCGCCACCATGAGGGGGCGCAACCGCCGCGACATGGTCTCCGACCGCCTTCCTGGAGCCCGTGACCCTACGGCCGGGGCTCGCCGTCAGGAAGGAGACCTCCGGCACCCCGGCGGATGACGCGTCCGAACGGGTGAATGGCCGGGTCGGTCAGCCCGGTCCGGCCGGGTGTTGGCTGCCGTCCGCAGCCCCGTCGACGAGGTCCTCCAGCGCGGCGGTGAGCCCGACGACGAACACGCGCAGGTCCGGCCACGATGCGGCGTCGGCGACCACCCCGAGCCCGAGGGCGCCCGCGTAGGAGAGCACGCCGACGCCGAGGGTCACGTTGCCGGCGATGGGGGCGGCCGGGTACGCCTCCAGCAGCCGGGCGCCCGCCAGGGACAGCGGCACCTCCGGGCCGCGGACGTTCGTGACGAACACGCTGACCAGCCGCTGGCGGCGCATCAACGGCAGCGCCAGCCGGGCACCGAGGGTGCTCGTCAGCACGACCAGAGGGCCGGCGTCGCGCGCTCGGACCTTCTCCGCCGCGGTCGCGGCCGCGATCCGCTCCATCCGCCGAACGGTGTCCGGCTCCCCCAGCGGCAGCGGGACCAGCAGGACGCCGACCCGGTTCCCGGCAGCCCCGTCGGCGCCGGCGCCGCCGCGCAGGGACACCGGGACGGAGGCGCGCAGCACGACGTCCGGGTCCTCGCCGCGGGCCGCCAGCACGGCGTGCAGGCCACTCGCAACGGCCGCCAGGACAGCGTCGTTGATGCTCGCCCCGTGCGCTCGCGCCACGTCGTGCAGCGGCGCGAGGGGCACCCGCACCTGTGCGAGCCGCCGGCCCGGGCCGAGCGGGCCGAGCAGGGAGGTGGCGGGCACCGGCTCCGCGGGACGCAGCACCCCACGCGCCTGCGCTGTCACCGCGCGGGTCGTCGCCATCAGCCGGGACGAGTCCGGCCATCGGCGCAGGGCGTGGCGCACGGCCGTGGCCCGGGTTCGCCACGCGTCGCGGGCCAGGTCGGGACCGGACGGCGCCGGGGCGGGCACAGGCGGCGGCCGCGTGGCGGCGGAGGCCTCCCCGCTGCCGAACAGCGCGCCGAGCACGGCCACCGCGGCCTCCCCGTCGGCGACCGCGTGGTGCAGCCGGAGCACGACGCCGACGTCCCCCCCGGCCAGCCCGGGCAGGAGCGTGAGGTCCCACAGCGGGCGCGAGCGGTCCATCGGCGGCCGGAGCACCCGGGCGCAGGCGTCCAGGAACGCCGGGCCGTCCCCCGCCCCACCCACCGGGCTCACCGTCAGGTGCGCGGCGACGTCGACGGGTCCGGCGTCCAGCCACAGCGGCGGCCCCTGACCGAGCCGGGTCGGCCGGACGACCTGGTGCAGCCGGGGCGCCCGGGGCACAGCCGCGCCGAGGAACCGGGTCACGGCGGCGACGTCCAGGGTGCCGTCCGACGCGGTCAGGGGCCGGCCGTCCAGGACCCCGACCAGGCCGACGTGCCAGGGCGTCCCGGGCCGCTCGGCGAGCAGGTTCATCCGGTCGGCACCGGTGAGGCGCTCGTACCTGCTGCCCACCAGCGGTGCCTACGAGGTCGCGGGGAGCGACTCGCCGGGCCAGTTGGCCAGTGTCGCCAGGAACATCCCGCGGACCTCCTCGACCTGCCGGTTGAGGTTGCGTGCCGTCCACCGGGCGGTGCTCACGGGGGGCAGCACCGCCACCTGGACGGTCCCGGAGGACAGCAGCAGGGAGTGCGCGGGCATCAGCTCGCCCGCGTTGCGGATCACGATCGGCACCATCGGTACCCCCGCCTGCATGGCCAGGTGGAACGCACCCTTCTTGAACGGCAGCAGCCGCGGGGTGGGCGAGCGGGTGCCCTCCGGCGCGATGACCAGCGAGCGGCCCTCCCGGATGCTCTGCACGGCCGGCTCCAGGGCCGCCCTCGCCTGCTCGCTGTTCGCCCGGTCGACGTAGGCCACGTCGGCGAGCCACCCCATCGGCGCGAACACCGGGTCGTGCTGGAGCTCCTTCTTGGCGACGGCGGTGAAGTCGCTGCGCAGGAGGGCGCTGAGGATGAGCACGTCCAGCTGGCTCTGGTGGTTGAACACGAAGACCGCCGGGCGAGCCTTCCACAGGTTCTCCTGCCCATGGACGGACAGGTCGACGTCCGCGGCGGCCAGCGCCAGCTCGGAGCCCACCGACGCGGCGACGGAGAGGGCGGTGCGCCGGTCCCGGTTGGCCAGTCCCAGACCGACCCCAGCGGCCAGCCCGGCGCCGAGGCCGGTGTAGGAGGCGAGGCTGCGCGCGATCGTGACCGGGGTGTGCCGGTGGACCCGGGTGAGCCGGGCCACGGGCCAGTCCCGCTCCCGGGCGGCGGCCAGCAGCTCCTCGTCGGGGTTCAGCGGGCGGGGGTGCCCGACCGCCTCGAGGTAGGGGACGTCCTCCCCGCCGTTGCCGTAGGCGTAGGACTGGGCGAGGTCGATGCCGTGCTCGGCGGCGAAGGCCCGCACCGCGGTGGCCTTGCCCGGGCCCCACAGGATCGGGCCCCTGACCTTGCCGGTGAGGATGCCGTCGAGGCTGTCCACCTCGGTGACCAGGACGTGGTCGATCCCCAGGTCCCGGGCCGCCGCCTCGGTCTGGAACCGGGTCGCCGAGGAGGCCATCGCGACCGTGTGCCCGGCGGCCAGGTGGGCGTCCACCAGCAGTCGGGCGTCGGGGTACACCTTGCCGGCGATCCGGGTGCGCCACAGGTCCTGGCCCAGCGTCTCGAGCTCACGGACGTCACGCCCGGCGAGGGCCCGCAGCCCGACGTCCATCAGCCGGGAGACGTCCTTGCCCCGCTGGGAGACGTTGAACGTCTCGACGAGCGTGCGCAGCAGCTCCCGCGCGCCGACGTCGCCGCTGGTCAGCCGCTCGCGGAAGTACAC
>JALOLN010000318.1 GCA_025455945.1 Actinomycetes bacterium | reverse complement strand
AGCGCGGGTTCCACGTAGCCGTGTGGCCGGTGCTGGGGCAGGCCGGCGGAGGACATCAGCGCGTTGCACAGGCAGGTGCGGCCCTCGGTGTTGGCGGCGCGGCCGCCCTTGCGGCGGGTGTACACCTCCAGCGGCTCGGCGGGGCAGCGGTAGCCGACCGTCCCGTCGTCCGTGCGGTAGGGCGACCGCAGCACCCCGAGGTCGCAGACGCGCCGTCGGTCGGCGACCACGGCCGGGTCGGACAGCGTGCCGTCCAGCTGGACCACGCGGAACGGGAACCCGGTTGGCGAGGCCCGCCAGTCGCTGCGGACCTCGACCACCCCGGCGGCGACCTGCTCGAGGACCTGCCGCTTGAGGTCGGCGTCCATGCCGGACTCCTGGCACAGCGCGAAGGCCGTCCCCACCTGGACGCCGACCGCACCCTGGGCCAGGGCGCGGCGCAGGCCCTCGGGGGAGCCGTAGGAGCCCGCCAGCCAGACCGGCAGCCCCAGGGCCACGACGGCCGGGACGTCGACGTCGTCGCGCTCGTCGTACACCGGCTGGCCCTGGGGGTCGGTGCGGCGCGGGCCGCGGGGCGGGGCGTTGTGGCCACCCGCGCTCGGGCCCTCGATGACGAACCCGTCCGGCCGGCAGTCCGGGACGTCGGCCAGACCGGCGGCGAGGTCCACCGAGGCCACGATGGCCAGGGCCCGTGGCGTGGCCAGCCGCTCGGGGGTCGCTGCTCCGAGCAGGGCCCGGGGACTGACCACCACCGTCCGCTCGCGGTCGGCGGAGGTGGCGCCCTGGACCCGCACCGACCAGGCCACGTCCTCACCGTGCGCCAGCCCGCGGAGCAGGCCGGGGAGGTCAGCGGGGTTGCCGGCGCCCATGAGGACGTAGTCGACGCCGGCCAGCATCGCGCCGAAGCAGGCGAAGGGCAGCGGGAGCTCGATCTTGCGCAGGTAGTTGATCCCCACGACCCCGCCGTGGCCCTCCTTAGCCAGGAACACCTCGACGAAGTTGGCCGCCACGGTCAGCTCCTGCAGCCGCCGGCCGGGGTCCAGCGTCCAGCGCGGCACGGCGGCGAAGGAGTCGGCCGGGCCGATCCCGCCCTCGACGAAGTAGGCGGCGAGGATCCAGGCGGCGACGTCCGGTGCGGGGAAGTGCGCCAGCGCACGCCGCACGTGCCCGCCCGGGTCGCCGAGCTGGAGCCGTCGGGCGCACACGACCTCCAAGGCGGTGCCCGAGACCACCCCGAGCTGGCCGGTCGCCGAGACGGTGCGGGCCAGCTCCCAGCCGGAGATGGCCACCCCCATCCCGCCCTGGATGATCGTCGGGTGCGTCGGGTGCGACATGGCTGCTCCTCGCCAGGCGGTGCTGCCCTTCTAGGCTTCCGGACGAGACCCCCCGCCCGATAGGCTCACAGGGCAGCACCTAACCCCATCGATTTAGCACTTGGAGATAAGATGCTCGTCGCCCCCCGCCCCTGGTCGGCGCTGGGTCCGGGCACGGCCGACGTGCTGCGCCCGGGCCTGCCGGACGCCGTCGACGCGGCCATCGCGGCGATCGACCGTGAGCTGCCGCTGTTCCGCGGCCGGCTGGACGGCGAGCTGGGCCGCAACATCCGGCGAGGGGTGCAGGTCGCCCTGGACCGCTTCCTCGACCTCCTCGGCACCGACGCGCCCGCGCTGGACGCCCGCTCCGAGCAGGTCTACGCCGCCTTCGGCGAGGGCGAGGGTAGCCACGGCCGTTCCATGGACACCCTGCTCGGCGCCTACCGGATCGGCGCCCGGGTCACGTGGGGGAGCTTCGCTGCGGCCGCCATCCGGGCCGGCATCACGACCGGCGACCTCGTCGTCCTCGCCGAGGCGATCTTCGCCTACATCGACGAGATCTCCGCCGCGAGCGCGGTGGGGTACGCCCGCCAGCAGGCGGCGCAGGCCGGGCAGCGCAACGCCCGACGGGCCCGGTTGGCCGAGGTGCTGCTGACGGGGACCGCCGTGCCGGACGTCGCCGAGCTCCGCCGGCTGGCGGCCGGTGCCGCGTGGTCCCTGCCGGCCACGGTGGCCGTCGCGGTGGTGCCGCTGTCCGGCGCTGCCGAGCGGACGCCGGTGACGGTCCGCGGACGCCGGTGACGGTCCCCGACGCCCTGGTCCTCGAGTCCGAGCAGGAGCTCCTCGCGGTGGTCCCGGACCCGGTCGGCCGGCTGGACCAGGTCGCTGTCGGGCTCGGCGGCACCCCGGTGTTCCTTGGCACGCTACGGCCGCCGGAGCAGGCGCAGGTTTCCCTGGCCCACGCGCGGGAGGTCCACCGGCTGGTGGCCGCCGGCACCGTCCGCGGCGGTTCCCTCGTCCTGGCGGGCGAGCACCTCCCAGAGCTGGTGCTCGGCGCCGACCCGGCGCTGGTCGCCGAGCTGAGCGGTCCGGTGCTCGCGCCGCTGGCGGACCTGCCGCCCGGCCGGCGTGCGGTCCTGGAGCGGACCCTCGCCGCCTGGCTGGCCCACCAGGGCGACCGGGGGGCGGTGGCCCGCGCGCTGCAGGTGCACCCGCAGACGGTGAGCTACCGGATGGCCCGGCTCGCCGACCTGGTCGGTGCCCGGCTGGCCGATCCCCGCGGTCGGCTGGAGCTGACCCTCGCCCTGTCCGCCGGACCCGGCGGCACAGCATGGCGGCGCGGCTGAGCCGCGAGCCGCCCGGGGGCCGTTGTCCCCTGGGCGGCCAGGTGGCGGCCCCGCCACGCTGGTGGCGTGCCCACCTGCACGTGCCCTTCTGCGAGCGGATCTGCCCGTTCTGCCCCTACAACAAGGTGCTCGCCACGGCAGCGCTGGCCGAGCGCTACTTCGCCGCGCTGGGAGACGAGGTCGACGCGTACGCCACCTGCTACGCCGCCCGGCGTGGGCCGGCCTTCACCTCCCTCTACGTCGGTGGGGGCACGCCGACCCTCTACCCCGAGCAACTGGCGGCCGTCGTCGCGCGGCTGCCCGTGTCGGGGGAGCGCGCGATCGAGGTCCTGCCGAACCACGGGACGCCGCAGCGGCTGGACCGGCTGGCCGAGATCGGCTTCACCGCCGTGAGCATCGGCGCGCAGTCCTTCCACGACGGCGTGCTGGCCCGGCTGCGGCGCCCGCACGACGCGGCGACCAGCAGGCGAGCGG
>JALOLN010000016.1 GCA_025455945.1 Actinomycetes bacterium | reverse complement strand
GCCACGGCGGCGTCCACCTCGGCCGCCCCGGCGAGTGACACGCTGGCGATGGCCTCACCGGTGGAGGGGTCCACGACGTCGTGCACCTCGCCCGAGGTACCCGTGACGAAGCGACCGCCGACGAACGAATGGCCTGCCTCGGTCACGTCCGGTCTGCTCCTGGTGAGGCTGTCGGAGGGTGTACAGGCGGAATCGTGCTGCCTGCGGGCACGCATCCTGACACGACGCCGCTGGCCGGACAAGCGATTCCGTGGCGACTCCTCGACATCGCAACGAAATCGCTACCGAACGCCAGATCAACCGGGCGCGGTGCGCACGCCGGCGAGCCAGGTCCCCCGGACCGCCAGGCCGGGCCACTGCGCCGCCGGCACCGTGATCGGGTCGTCCGCCAGCCACACCAGGTCGGCCCGCATCCCCGGGGCGACCCGCCCCCACGACCGATCCTCGAAGGCCTGGTGGGCGACCCCCGCGCTGTAGGCGGCCAGGGCCGTGGCCGGGTCCAGTCGCTGCGCCGGCAGCCAGCCGCCCGGGGGCACGCCGTCCGGGGTCTGCCGGGTCACGGCCACCGCCAGTCCCTCCAGCGGCCGGTGGGAGCTGACCGGCCAGTCGCTGCCCATCGACAGCCGCCCGCCGGCGTCGAGGATCGCGCGCATCGGGTACTGCCAGGCGCTGCGCCGCGGCCCCAGCCGGGGCATCGTCAGGTCGCGCTGGCAGTCGTCCAGGCACGCCCACAGCGGCTCGACGTTGGCCACGACGCCGAGGGAGGCGAACCGGGGGATGTCCGCCGGGTCGACGACCTGGGTGTGCGCCACGACCGGGCGCCGGTCGCGGGGGCCGTTCACCCTGGCCGCGTGCTCGACGGCGTCCAGCGCGGCACGGATTCCCGCGTCCCCGATGGCGTGCACGTGGACCTGGAACCCGTCGGCGTCGAAGGCCGCCACCGCCGCGGCCAGCTCGTCGGGGGACCACACCGGCAGGCCGCAGGTGTGCGGCGCGTCGTCGTACGGCTCGAGCAGCGCCGCCGTCCCGGCCTCGACCACCCCGTCGGCGAAGAACTTCACCGTCCGGGCACGGACCCAGGGGGAGCCGGCCGCCTCGGCCCGAGCCGCACGGAACGGCTCACGCTGCGCGGGCCACTCCCCAGGCTCGGCACGCAGCGCGATGTTGACGCGGACGGCGAGGTCGCCGGCCGACGCCGCGGCCAGGTAGGTCAGCACGTCCTCGGGCGCCAGGGCGGCCTCCTGCGCCCAGGTGATCCCGGCGGCGGCGAGCATGGCGGTCGACGCCCGCAGCCCGGCCTGCTTGGCGGCCGCGTCCGGTGCCGGCACCATCCGCTTGACCAGCTCCATCGCCGTCCACTCGACGAGGGTGCCGAGCGGCTCCCCATCCGCCCGCCGCGCCACGCTGCCGGCCGGCGGGTCCGGGGTGTCCCTGTCGACGCCCGCCAGCTGCAGGGCCGCCGAGTTCACCCAGGCACAGTGGTGGTCGCTGGACTCGAGGTACACCGGCCGGTCCGGGACGACGGCGTCCAGCCATCGCGCGTCGAACAGCCCGCCCGCCGCGAGCGTGGGGTCGTACGAGCCGCCCTGCACCCAGGCTAGCCCGGGGTGCGCCGCCGCGAACGCACCGACGGCGGCAACCACCTCGTCGACGAAGGTGCAGTCGCGCACCGGCGCCTGGGCCAGCTCCAGGCCGCCCCACAGCGGATGCACGTGCCCGTCGCCGAACGCGGGCAGCACCGCCCCGCCGGACAGGTCCACCTCGGCCGTCGCCGGCCCGCGCAGCGCGAGCGCGTCCGCGTCGAGTGCCGCCACCCGGCCGTCGACGACGGCGAGCGCGGTCGCCGCGGGTCGGGCCGGGTCGCCGGTGCGGACGGCACCGCCGACGAAGAGCAGGTCGGCGTCAGTGCGCCGGCCGCGGGTCACCCGCCGTCAGCTGTCGAGGTTGGCCATGACGTGCTTGATCCGGGTGTAGTCCTCGAACCCGTACATCGACAGGTCCTTGCCGTACCCGGAGTGCTTGAACCCGCCGTGCGGCATCTCCGCGACCAGCGGGATGTGCGTGTTGATCCACACGCAGCCGAAGTCGAGCCGCTTGGCCATCCGCATGGCTCGGCCGAAGTCCTTCGTCCACACCGACGACGCCAGGCCGTAGTCGACCCCGTTGGCCCAGGCCAGGGCCTCGGCCTCGTCGGAGAACCGCTGCACGGTGATGACCGGGCCGAAGACCTCGGTCTGGATGATCTCGTCGTCCTGCTGGAGGTCGGAGACGACGGTGGGGGCGAAGTGGAAGCCCTTGTCCCCCAGCCGCTGGCCGCCCGTCGTCAGGGTCGCGTGCGCCGGCAGCCGCTCGATGAAGCCGGTCACCCTGGCCAGCTGGTTGGCGTTGTTCACCGGCGGGAGCAGGGCGTCCTCGTGGCCGGGGCCGTGCTCGTAGGTCGTGGCGATGCCCTTGGCCTGCTCGGTCAGCGCCGCGACGAAGTCGGCGTAGGCGCCCGGCGAGGCCAGCACCCGGGTCGCGGCGGTGCAGTCCTGCCCGGCGTTGAAGTACCCGGCGATGGCGATCGCCTCCGCCGCCGCCGCGATGTCGGCGTCGTCGAAGATCACGACCGGGGCCTTGCCGCCGAGCTCGAGGTGGACCCGCTTGACGTCCCTGGCCGCAGACTCGGCGACCTGCATGCCGGCACGCACCGAGCCGGTGATCGAGACCATCTGGGGGATCGGGTGCTCGACGAGCGCACGGCCGGTGTCGCGGTCGCCGCAGATGACGTTCAGCACGCCGGGGGGCAGCGCGCCGGACTCCGCGATCAGCTCGGCCATCCGCACCATGGACACCGGGGTGGTGTCCGAGGGCTTGAGCACGACCGCGTTGCCCGCGGCCAGCGCGGGGGCGAACTTCCAGACGCCCATCATCATCGGGTAGTTCCACGGCGTGACCTGGCCGATGACCCCCACCGGCTCGCGGCGGATGATCGACGTCATGCCGGCCATGTACTCGCCGGCGGCCCGGCCCTCGAGCACACGCGCGGCCCCGGCGAAGAACCGGATCTGGTCGATCATCGGAGGGATCTCCTCCGACATTGTCAGCGGCACCGGCTTGCCGGTGTTCTCGCTCTCCAGGGCCACGAGCTCGTCGGCGTGCGCCTCGAGCACGTCGGCGATCCTCAGCAGCGCCTTCTGCCGCTCGCTCGGGGTGGTGTCGCGCCACTGCTCGAACGCCGCGGACGCCGCGGCGCAGGCACGGTCGACGTCGACCTGTGTCGACAGCGGTGCCGACGCGAAGACCTCGCCGGTGTGCGGGTTGACCAGGTCGGTGGTCTGCCCCTCGTGGGCGGGCACGGACTCGCCGTTGACGAAGTTGCTCAGCACACGCTTGTCACTCACGCGCTCTCCCCAGAGTTGCGGATGGTCGACGTCGGCACCGGAGCCTAGCCAGGTCGCCACGGATCCGACAGGCCCATCGCGTTCCCGATGAGGATTCAGCGGCTGACTGCGGTGTTGACAACGGATTCGCTTGCCATCCGAGACCCTGGACGGAGAGGATGCCGTCCCATGGCGAGCCGGGAGCGCAGCGCGGTCAACGGCGTGCTGCTCGACGACGTCGCCAAGGCCATCATCGAGCAGCTGCAGGAGGACGGCCGGCGTCCCTACGCCGCCATCGGCAAGGCCGTCGGGCTGTCCGAGGCCGCCGTGCGGCAGCGGGTGCAGCGTCTCGTCGACGCCGGCGTCATCCAGATCGTCGCGGTCACCGACCCGCTGACCGTCGGCTTCCCACGCGCCGCCATGATCGGGATCCGGGTCGAGGGCGACCTCGAGTCGGTCGCCGCCCAGCTAGAGCGGCTGCCGGCCATCAGCTACATGGTCATCACGGCGGGGCACTACGACATCCTCGTCGAGGCGGTGTGCGAGGACGACGCGCACCTGCTGGACCTGATCACCAAGGGCATCCGGGCGATCCCCGGCGTCCTCCACACGGAGACCTTCGTCTACCTGAGCCTCCGCAAGCAGATCTACACCTGGGGAACCCGATGAGCACTTCGCCGCAGTACGTGTCCGAGGGCGGCGCCGACGCGCTGGCCGAGAAGGCCCGGCAGCACCTGTGGATGCACTTCACCCGGCACTCCACCTACGAGCACGGCGGGCACGTGCCCGTGATCGTGCGCGGCGACGGCGCCTACATCTGGGACGACCAGGGCAAGCGGTACTTCGACGGCCTGGCCGGGCTGTTCACCGTGCAGGTCGGGCACGGCCGCACCGAGCTGGCCGAGGCGGCGGCGAAGCAGGCGGCCGAGCTGGCCTTCTTCCCGCTGTGGTCCTACGCGCACCCCAAGGCCATCGAGCTGGCCGAGCGGCTGGCGGGGTACGCCCCCGGGGACCTCAACCGGGTCTTCTTCACCACCGGCGGCGGCGAGGCCGTCGAGACGGCGTGGAAGCTGGCCAAGCAGTACTACAAGCTCACCGGTCGGCCGATGAAGCACAAGGTGATCAGCCGTGCCGTCGCCTACCACGGCACCCCCCAGGGGGCCCTGTCGATCACCGGCATCCCGGACGCCAAGAAGTTCTTCGAGCCGCTGGTCCCCGGGGCGCACAAGGTGCCCAACACCAACTTCTACCGCGCGCCGGCGCACTCCGACGACCTCACCGCGTTCGGGCGGTGGGCCGCCGACCGGATTGCCGAAGCCATCGAATTCGAGGGCCCCGACACCGTGGCGGCGGTGTTCCTCGAGCCGGTGCAGAACTCCGGCGGCTGCTTCCCACCGCCCCCCGGGTACCTCGAGCGGGTCCGCGAGATCTGCGACGCCTACGACGTGCTGATGGTGGCCGACGAGACCATCTGCGCCTTCGGCCGGATCGGCGACATGTTCGCCATGAGCCGCTTCGGGGTGACCCCGGACGCCATCACCTGCGCCAAGGGGCTGAGCTCGGGGTACGCCCCGATCGGGGCCATGATCGCCAGCGACCGGCTGTTCGAACCCTTCAAGGTCGGCACCGACTACTTCCCGCACGGCTACACCTTCGGTGGGCACCCCGTCTCCGCCGCGGTGGCGATGGCCAACCTCGACATCTTCGAGAGCGAGGGGCTCAACGAGCACGTCCGCGCCAACGAGGACGCCTTCCGGGCCACGCTGGGCCGGCTGCAGGACCTGCCGATCGTCGGCGACGTCCGCGGGGCGGGGTTCTTCTACGGCATCGAGCTGGTGAAGGACAAGACCACCAAGGAGACGTTCACCGAGGACGAGTCGGAGCGGCTGCTCCGCGGCTTCCTCTCCAAGGCGCTGTTCGACGCCGGGCTGTACTGCCGGGCCGACGACCGGGGCGACCCGGTGATCCAGCTCGCCCCGCCGGTCATCATCGGCCAGGAGGAGTTCGACCTCATCGAGCAGATCCTGCGGACCGTGCTCACCGAGGCCTGGAGCATCCTCTGACGCTGCCGCCGCCGGGATCCACCGCGCGCACCCGGATCCGGCGCCTGCCGGAGAAGGCGGTCCGGGACCGCGCCGCGCTGCACGCCGTCCTGGACGCCGGTCTGGTGGCCCACGTCGGGCTCACCGGCCCCGGGGGCCAGCCGTTGGTGCTCCCCGTCGCCTTCGCCCGGGACGGCGAGCGGGTCCTCATCCACGGCTCGACGGGGTCCCGGCTGTTCCGCCGGCTGGCAGCCGGGGAGCCGACCTGCCTGACCGTGACGGTGCTGGACGGGCTGGTCGTGGCCCGGTCGGCCTTCGAGTCCTCGATGCAGTACCGCAGCGCGATGGTCCTGGGCCGCTGCACCGCGCTGCGGGGGCCGGCCAAGCGGGCGGCGCTGGACGCCATCACCGACCGGCTGCTGCCCGGACGGCTCGTCGACGTCCGGCCCCCGACCCGTCGGGAGCTGGCCGCGACCCTCGTCCTGGCCCTCCCCCTGGACGAGACGTCGGTGAAGGTGAGCACCGGTCCGCCGGCCGACCCGCCGGCCGACGCCGCGCTGCCGGTGTGGGCGGGGGTGGTCCCGCTGCGGGAGCGCGCCGGCGCGCCGGTGCCGGCCCCCGGCCTCGACCCGGACATCCCGGTGCCCGACTACGTCCGGAGGTGGCGACGGTGAGCACCTCCCCCGGTGACCGCCGGCTGTCCCTGTGGTGGGACACCCTGCCCGACGAGCTCGCCGGTCCGCGCCGGCCCGCGCTGGACGCCTCCACCACGGCCGACGTGGCCATCGTGGGCGCCGGCTACACCGGGCTGTGGACGGCGTACTACCTGGCGCAGGCCGACCCCGCGCTGCGCATCGTCGTCGTCGAGAAGGAGACGGCCGGGTTCGGCGCCTCCGGTCGCAACGGGGGCTGGTGCTCGGCGCTGTTCCCGGCGTCGTGGGAGAAGATCGCGCGGACGTCGTCCCGGGAGGCCGCCGTCCGCATGCAGCGCGCCATGTTCAGCACCGTCGACGAGGTGGGCCGGGTCGCCGCGCAGGAGGGGCTGGACGTCCACTGGGCCAAGGGCGGCACGCTCGGGCTGTCCCGGACACCCGTGCAGGCGCAGCGGGCCCGGACCGAGGTCGGCCACGCCCGGGCGTGGGGCTTCGGCCCGGAGGACTACGCCTGGCTGTCGGCGGCGGAGGTCGCCGAGCGGACCGGGGCGCGCGGGGCGATGGGCGCCACCTTCACCCCGCACACCGCCGCGATCCACCCGGCCCGGCTGGTCCGCGGGCTGGCGGCCGCCTGCGAGCGGCTCGGCGTCCGCATCGTGGAGAACACCCCGGCCCTGGCCCTCGAGCCCGGCGTCGTGCGCACACCCCACGGGCAGGTGCGGGCGGAGCGGGTCGTGCGGGCGACCGAGGGCTACACCCCGGCGCTGCCCGGGTACCGGCGGGCGGTCGCCCCCGTCTACTCCCTCATGCTGGCCACGGAGCCGCTGCCCGAGGAGGTCTGGGCGGAGGTGGGCCTGGCCCGGCGGGAGACCTTCAACGACCACCGGCACCTCATCATCTACGGCCAGCGGACCGCCGACGGGCGCCTGGCCTTCGGCGGCCGGGGCGCGCCGTACCACTACGGCTCGACGATCCGGCCGGAGTACGACCGCGAGCCCGGCGTGTTCGCCGAGCTGTGGCGGGTGCTCGTGGACCTGTTCCCGGCGCTCGCGGACCACGCCGTCACGCACACGTGGGGCGGAGCGCTGGGGGTGCCCCGCGACTGGTACGCCTCGGTGGGCCTGGACCCGCGGACCGGCGTCGGCTGGGCGGGCGGCTACGTCGGGGACGGCGTCGGCACGTCGAACCTCGCCGGACGCACCCTGGCCGACCTGGTGCTCGACCGGCGCGACTCCGACCTGCTGAGCCTGCCCTGGGTCAACCACCGCTCGCCCCGCTGGGAGCCGGAGCCGCTGCGGTTCCTCGGGGTGAACGCCGGGCTGCGGGTGATGACCAGCGCCGACCACGCCGAGCAGCGCTCCGGCCGGCCGGCCCGCCGCGCCGCCGTCTTCGAGCGCTTCCTCGGCCACTGACAGCCCCCGGCGGCCGCACTCAGGCGTGGTAGATTGGATCCAATATCCACTCGTCTCGGACGGAGCCGCCATGTCGTCGCCCATCGCCCCGCTCGACCTCGTCGCCTCGGACACCCTGCTGTCCGAGGAGGAGCGGGCGATCCGGGAGACCGTGCGGTCCTTCCTGGACGCCGAGGTGCGACCGCACGTCGCCGACTGGTTCGAGGCGGGCGACCTGCCGGCGCGGGACCTGGCGCGCTCGCTGGGGTCGCTCGGCCTGCTGGGCATGCACCTCGAGGGCTACGGCTGCGCCGGCACCAGTGCGGTCTCGTACGGGCTGGCCTGTCTGGAACTGGAGGCCGTCGACTCCGGCATCCGGTCCCTGGTGAGCGTGCAGGGCTCGCTGGCGATGTTCGCGATCTGGGCCTACGGCACCGACGCGCACAAGGAGCAGTGGCTGCCGCGGATGGCCACCGGCGAGGCCATCGGCTGCTTCGGCCTCACCGAGCCGGACTTCGGCTCCAACCCCGCGGGCATGCGGACGTCGGCCCGGCGGGACGGTGCCGACTGGGTCCTCGACGGCACCAAGATGTGGATCACCAACGGCTCGGTCGCCGACGTGGCGGTCGTGTGGGCACAGACCGACGACGGCATCCGGGGCTTCGTCGTCCCGACCGACACCCCCGGGTTCTCCACCAGCCCGGTCAAGCACAAGCTGTCGCTGCGCGCCTCGGTGACCAGCGAGCTCGTGCTGGACGGCGTCCGGCTGCCCTCGGACGCGCTCCTGCCCGGGGCGCGCGGACTCGCTGGACCCCTCGGCTGCCTGGCCGAGGCCCGCTTCGGCATCGTCTTCGGCGCGCTCGGCGCCGCCCGGGACTGCCTGCAGACGGCCATCGACTACTCCCTGACCCGTGTGCAGTTCGACCGGCCGATCGCGGCCTTCCAGCTGACCCAGGAGAAGCTGGCGAACATGGCCCTGGAGCTGCAGAAGGGCTACCTGCTCGCCCTGCACCTCGGCCGGCTGAAGGACGCCGGGCTGATCACCCCGCAGATGGTCAGCGTCGGCAAGCTCAACAACGTCCGGGAGTCCCTGGCCATCGCCCGCGAGGCGCGCACCGTGCTCGGCGGCAACGGCATCACCTTGGAGTACCCGGTGCTGCGGCACGCCAACAACCTCGAGTCGGTGCTCACCTACGAGGGCACCAGCGAGATCCACACCCTCGTCGTCGGGCAGGCGCTGACCGGCATCCCGGCCTACCGCTGACCAAGCACCGTGCGCAGGTGCGCCACCGCGTGCTCGCGGTGCTCGTTCAGCAGCCGGACGACCGTCTCGGCGTCGCGGCGACGCAGGGCGGCCAGCACGGCCCGGTGCTCGGCCTCGACGACCGCGCGGCTGACCCCCGCGGCGTAGTACAGCGACCGGTAGGCGTCGGTGGCGTCCCACAGCACGCGCACCAGCCGGGCCAGCCGGGGCATGTCGGCGGCCTCCACGAGACCGAGGTGCAGCCGGCGGTTCGCCTCGGTCATCCCGGCCACGTCGCCGCGCGTCGCGGCCCGTTCGCAGTCGCTGACGGCGTCCGCGAGCCGGTCGAGGTCGTCGTCGGTGAGGCGGCCCACGGCGACCCGCACCGCCTCCCCCTCGAGGAGCTCCCGGATCCGGTACACCTCGAGCAGGTCGGCCAGCGACAGCTCGGTGACGAAGTAGCCGCGGTGCGGCCGGTAGGTGACCTGCCCCTCGGCCTCGAGCACCTTCAGCGCCTCGCGCAGCGGCACCCGGGAGACGCCGTACCGCTCCGCGAGCTGGTCCTGCAGCACCTGGGCGCCCGGGGCCAGCTCGCCGCTGACGATGGCCCGCCGTAGCTCGGCGAGCACCGCCTCCTGCGCCGTGGGGGGCCGGTGGAAGGGGTCGGTCAGCGCAACCACCCCAGCACCGCGTCGGTGTCCTCGCCCAGGCGGGGCGGACGTCGTCGGTACGTCGCCGGCGTGCGGCTCAGCGTGATCGGGTCGGCCACCGTCGGCACCCCGTCGACGTCGACCACCGGCGCGAGGCCGAGCCGCTCGGCGAGCGCGACGGCCTCGGCCAGGTCGTTGATCGGGCCGCAGGGGACGCCGCGGCTCGTGAGCACCGCGAACCACTCGTCGGCGCTGCGCTGCTGCACGGCCTCGGTCAGCACCTCGACCAGCTCGGCCCGGTTCGCCACCCGCGCCGGGTTGGTGACGAACCGCTCGTCGTCGGCCAGGTCGGGCCGGCCGAGCGCCTCGGCCAGGGCACGGAACTGCCGGTCGTTCCCGACGGCGAGGACGAGTGGACGGTCCGCCGTGGGCAGGACCTCGTAGGGCGCGATCGACGGGTGCCGGTTGCCCATGATGCCGGGGACCTCCCCCGCCGCGACGTACCCCGAGGCCTGGTTGACCAGGGCGGACACCAGCGACGAGAGCAGGTTGACCTCGACGCGCTGCCCCTGGCCGGTGTGCTCCCGGTGCTGCAGGGCGGCCAGGATCCCGATCGTCGCGTGCAGCCCGGTGATGACGTCGACAAGGGCCACGCCCACCTTGGTCGGCTCCCCCGGCGCCGGGCCCGTGACGCTCATCAGCCCGCCCATGGCCTGCACGAGCAGGTCGTAGCCGGGCAGGTCGGCGCCGCCGGCCCGGCCGAAGCCGGTGATCGAGGCGTACACGACGCCGGGGTTGTCCGCCCGGACGTCGTCGTAGCCCAGCCCGAGCCGCTCCATCCCCCCGGGCTTGAAGTTCTCCACGACCACATCCGCCCGCCGGACCAGCGCCCGGGCGGCCGCCAGTCCCTGCGCTGAGCGCAGGTCCAGGGCGGCCGAGCGCTTGTTGCGGTTGACGCCGAGGAAGTAGCTGGCCTCCCGTTCGCCGTCGGCCGCCGTCCGCCAGGGCGGGCCCCAGTGCCGGGTGTCGTCGCCGCCGTCGGGGCGCTCCACCTTGACCACGTCGGCGCCGAGGTCGGCGAGCAGCATGGTCGCGTACGGCCCCGCGAGCACCCGGCTGAAGTCGGCGACGAGCACGCCGGCCAGCGCGCCCGGACCCAGGGACTGAGACATTGGATCCAATATACAGGACCGTCAGCCGACTCCGGGATGCTCCTCGCTCCCCCAGGCGGCGCGCATCCGCAGGTCGTGGCGGGGGTCGCCGACCGCGCAGCAGCTGCGGCTGCGCACCCGACCGGTGAGGACGCCGACGAGCAGGACGCCGACGAGCAGCGCGAGGACCACGCCCACGACCTCCGCCATGCCGGGACCCTACGCCCCCGACGTCCGCCGGTGCTGGGCAACCGCCGTCAGCACCTTGACCGACGCCCCGAGCACGACGAGGTTGCCCACCATGTGCACGGTCGCCAGGATCCGGGCCGAGGCACTCACCGGGGTGATGTCCCCGAAGCCGACGGTCGCGGCGACGGTCACGGTGAGGTAGAGGGCGTCGACCTTGGTCAGCGGCTCGGACAGCGAGCCCGGCTGGAAGCTCTCCAGCGAGTAGTACAGCGCCGCGAAGAGGACGATGAAGATCGGGATCGCGAGGGCGAGGGCCAGCACGGCCCGCAGCCCGGGGCGCTCGGTCCTGAGCACCGCCCTGGCCTCCCAGGCCACCAGAACGGCGAACCCCAGCAGGCCCAGGACCAGGGCCCACCAGGTCCGCGCCGTGCCCCGGCCCATGGGCAGGACGGCGTACAGCCCGAGCACCAGACCGACGCGCACGAGGACGCCGAGCAGGGCGGTGATCGCGAGCCGACTGCGTTGCCGTCGGTCGAGGCCGTCCAGCGATGTCGCCACCTGGGCACTGTGCCACAGCAGCGCGGGCCAGCAGACGACCTCCGGCGTTGCCGCCAGGCGCGTCGCTCAGTCCGGACCGGACGAGGCGGCCAGCTGCCCGCAGGCCCCGTCGATCTCCCGGCCACGGGTGTCCCGCACGGTGACCGGGACGCCGTGCGCCTCCAGCCGCCGGACGAAGGCGTCCTGCGCCTGGGGACGCGACGCCGTCCAGCGCGACCCGGGCGTCGGGTTGAGGGGGATCAGGTTGACGTGAGCCAGCCGGCCGGCCAGCCGGGAGCCGAGGACGTCCGCCCGCCAGGCCTGGTCGTTGACGTCGCGGATCAGCGCGTACTCGATGGAGACCCGGCGGTGGGTCGCCGCCGCGTACTCCCATGCCGCCCGCAGGACCTCCGCCACCTTCCACCGCGTGTTCACCGGGACGAGCTCGTCGCGCAGCTCGTCGTCGGGTGCGTGCAGGGACACGGCGAGGGTGACGGGCAGGCCCTCCCGGGCCAGGTCCCGCATCCGGGGGACCAGGCCGACGGTGGAGACCGTGATGCCGCGCGCGGACATCCCCAGCCCTTCCGGGGCCGGGTCGGTGAGGCGCCGGACGGCGTCGACCACCGCGCGGTAGTTGGCCAGCGGCTCGCCCATCCCCATGAAGACGACGTTGGAGACCCGGCCCGGTCCGCCGGGCACCTGGCCGCGGGCGAGCTCACGGGCACCGGCGACCACCTGCTCGACGATCTCAGCGGCAGAGAGGTTGCGGGTGAGCCCCGCCTGGCCCGTCGCGCAGAATGGGCAGTTCATGCCGCACCCCGCCTGGGAGGAGACGCACATCGTCACCCGGTCCGGGTAGCGCATGAGCACCGACTCCACCAGCGCCCCGTCGAACAGCCGCCACACCGCCTTGCGGGTCGTCCCGGCGTCGCAGACCTGCTCCCGCACGGGCGTGAGCAGCGTCGGGGTGAGGGCCTGCGCCAGCCGCTCGCGGGCCGCCGCGGGCACGTCGGTCCAGGCGGCCGGGTCGTCCGTCAGCCGGACGAAGTAGTGCCGGGCCACCTGCCGCGCCCGGTAGTCCGGCTCGCCCAGCTCGACCGCGACGGCCCGCCGCTCCGCCGGGGCGAGGTCGGCCAGGTGCCGCGGGGGCCTGGCCCGGCCCGGCGCCTCGAAGGTGAGCGCTCTCGGCTCCGGCACGGCGGCACTACCCGCCGACGAACACGGTGAGCAGCAGGTACACCACCGGCGCAGTGGGGGCGAGGGAGTCCAGCCGGTCCATCATCCCGCCGTGGCCAGGGATGAGCCGGCCCATGTCCTTGATGCCGAGGTCCCGCTTGAGCATCGACTCGGCGAGGTCGCCCAACGTGGCCGTGACCACGACGGCCAGGCCGACCAGCATGCCCTGCCACCAGGCCGCGCCCAGCAGGACGTGCGCTGACACGCTGCCGGCCACGACGCAGAGCAGCACCGAGCCGGCGAAGCCCTCCCAGGTCTTCTTCGGCGAGATCGTGGGCGCCATCGGGTGCCGGCCGAAGAGCACCCCGGCGAGGTAGCCGCCGATGTCGCTGCAGATGGTCGTGAGGACGAACACCACGATCCGGTCGGCCCCGTCCGGCTGGGCGACCATGAGGACGGCGAAGGCCGCCATCAGCGGCACGTAGCCCGCGATCCACACCCCTGCGGCCAGGTCGACGACCGCCCCCTCGACCGGCCCGGTCAGCCGGGTGAGCATGATGGCGAGCACCGTGAGGACGAACGCCACGGCCAGGGCGTCCGGCCCACCGACGTAGGCGGCGATCAGGACGGCGACAGTCCCGACGCCCAGGGGCACCTGCGGCGGGTTGGCGCCCCGGGCCGCGACGGCGTGGACGAGCTCCCAGACCGCAATGAGGATCGCGACCACGACGACGCCGACGAACACCGGCGGCCACAGGTAGTCGGTGACGAGGACGAGCAGCCCCAGCACCAGGCCGCTGCCCACGGCCATGGGCAGGTTTCGGCCGGCGGCGGGGCGGCGCCGGCCACCGGTCGTGGCCGGCTCGGAGGGCTGCGGCTCCATCAGACCTCGAGCAGCTCGGCTTCCTTGTGCTTGAGCAGCTCGTCGACGGCCGCGACGTACCTGTGCGTGACGTCCTCGAGGTGCTTCTCGGCCCGGCGCACCTCGTCCTCGCCGGCCTCGCCGTCACGGACCACCTTGTCGAGGGAGTCCATGGCGTGCCGGCGGACGTTGCGAATCGCGACGCGGGCGTCCTCGGCCTTGTGCTTGGCCACCTTGATGTACTCGCGGCGGCGCTCCTCGGTGAGCTGCGGGAACACGATCCGGATCACGGTGCCGTCGTCGGTCGGGTTGACGCCGAGGTCGCTGTCGCGGATCGCCCGCTCGACGGCCGCCAGGGAGCTCTTGTCGTAGGGCGTGATGACGACCATGTGCGCGTCGACGACGTGGAAGGACACCAGCTGGTTCAGCGGCGTCGGCGTCCCGTAGTACTCGACGTTGATCTTGTGGAAGATGGCCGGGTGGGCACGGCCGGTGCGGATGACGGAGAAGTCCTCCCGGGCCACCGAGACCGCCTTGTCCATCTTCTCCTCGGCCTCGAGGAGGATGTCGTCGATCACTGCTGTCGTCTCCCTCAGTCGCTCGACACGAGCGTGCCGATCCTCTCACCGCGGACGGCCCGGGCGATGTTGCCTTCGACGAGGAGGTTGAAGACGACGATCGGCAGCCGGTTGTCCTGACAGAGGCTGATCGCGGTGGCGTCGGCCACCTTCAGCCCCCGGGCGAGGACCTCCGCGTGGGTGAGCCGGTCGAACCGGCGGGCACCGGGCGTCGTCCGGGGGTCGGCGTCGTACACGCCGTCGACCCCCTTCGCCATGAGCACGACCTCGGCGCCGATCTCGAGCGCCCGCTGCGCGGCGGTCGTGTCGGTGGAGAAGAACGGCGCGCCCAGCCCGGCACCGAAGATGACGACCCGACCCTTCTCGAGGTGGCGGATCGCGCGACGGGGCACGTACGGCTCGGCGACCTGGCCCATCTGGATGGCGGTCTGCACCCGGGTGTCGACGCCCTGCTTCTCGAGGAAGTCCTGCAGCGCCAGGCAGTTCATCACCGTGCCGAGCATGCCCATGTAGTCGGCCCGGGAGCGGTCCATGCCGTGGTCGGACAGCTCAGCGCCGCGGAAGTAGTTCCCGCCCCCGATGACGACCGCGACCTGGACCCCGCCGCGCACGACGTCACGGACCTGGCGGGCGATCGCCTGGACGACGTCGGGGTCCACACCGAGGCCCCCGCCGCCGGCGAAGGCCTCACCGGACAGCTTCAGCACCACCCGCTCGAACCCGGACTCCGGGACGCCGTCCCAGGTGTCGATGGTCCCGTCGAGCGAGGGCTGGACGGCCACCGGTCGAGCCGGGGTCGCGGTGGCCTCCACGCCGTCTCCTTCGCGCCGTGCCTGCGGGCCGGGGTGCAGCCCCGAGTCTGCCCTATCGCTAGGGGGCGCCGACCTCGAACCGGACGAACGAGGCGATGGTCACGCCGGCCTCGTCGAGCAGGGCCCGCACGGACTTCTTGTGGTCCTGGACCGACGCCTGCTCGAGCAGGACGAAGTCCTTGAAGTAGGCGCCGACCTTGCCCTCGACGATGCGGGCGATGGCCTGCTCCGGCTTGCCCTCCTCGCGCGCGGCCTCCTCGGCGATCCGACGCTCGGCGTCGAGCACCTCGGCGGGCACCTCGTCACGGGTGAGGTACGTGGGGCGCATCGCGGCGACCTGCATGGCGACGCCACGGGCGACGTCGCTGTCGCCCGTGTAGGAGACCAGGACGCCGACCTGAGGCGGCAGCGCCGGGTCCTTGCGGTGCAGGTAGGTCGCGACCGTGCCGTCGACGACGGCGAACCGGCGCAGCTGGAGCTTCTCGCCGATGACCGCTGACTGGGCCTCGATCGTCTCGCGCACGGACGTGCCGTCGGCGAGCGTGGAGGCCAGCAGGGCGTCGAGGTCGGAGGGCCGGGTGGCCTCGACGTGCGCCGCGATCGCCGCCGCGAGCTCCTGGAACTGGGCGTTCTTGGCGACGAAGTCGGTCTCGCAGTTGAGCTCGATGATGGCGCCGCCGGACACCGCCACCAGGCCGTTCGCGGCGACCCGCTCGGCCCGCCTGCCGACGTCCTTGGCACCCTTCACACGCAGGATCTCGACGGCCTTGTCGAAGTCGCCGTCGGACTCCTCGAGGGCCTTCTTGCAGTCCATCATCCCCGCGGCGGTCAGCTCGCGGAGCCGCTTGACGTCGGCGGCGGTGAAGTTCGCCATGGCTCGCTCTCTCGTGTCTGGTGCGGTGTGGGGTCAGGCCTGGGGCGGCAGGTCGGCCGGGGTGGTCTCGCCCGCCTCGAGGGGAGCCTCGGCGCCGGCCTCCGCGGGGACTTCGGCCGGCACCTCGGTCGGAACCTCCGCTGGGACCTCGGCCGGCACCTCGGCCGAGCCGGTCAGCAGCTCGCGCTCCCAGTCGGCCAGCGGCTCGTCCACGCCGAGGTCGGCACCCGTGGGCTTGTCGTCGGCGGCGGCAGCGCCGGCCCGCGCCATGAGGCCGTCAGCGATGGCATCGGCGACCACGCGGGTCAGCAGGGCCACCGAGCGGATCGCGTCGTCGTTCCCCGGGATCGGGAAGTCGACCTCGTCGGGGTCACAGTTGGTGTCGAGGATCGCGACGACCGGGATGCCGAGCTTGCGCGCCTCGGCGACCGCGATGGCCTCCTTCTTCGTGTCGACGACCCACACCGCGCTCGGGACGCGGGCCATGTCGCGGATCCCGCCGAGCGTCCGCTCGAGCTTCTCCTTCTCGCGCTGCAGGACGAGCAGCTCCTTCTTCGTCATGCCCGACCCGGCGACGTCGGCGAAGTCGATGAGCTCGAGCTCCTTCAGCCGCTGCAGGCGCTTGTGCACGGTCGAGAAGTTGGTGAGCATCCCGCCCAGCCAGCGCTGGTTGACGTACGGCATGCCGACGCGGGTGGCCTGCTCGGCCACGCCCTCCTGGGCCTGCTTCTTCGTCCCGATGAACAGCACCGAGCCGCCGTGGGCCACGGTCTCCTTGACGAACTCGTAGGCACGGTCGATGTAGGACAGCGACTGCTGCAGGTCGATGATGTAGATGCCGTTGCGCTCGGTGAAGATGAAGCGCTTCATCTTGGGGTTCCACCGGCGGGTCTGGTGCCCGAAGTGGACGCCGCTCTCCAGCAGCTGCTTCATGGTGACGACGGCCATGGCCGAAGCACGCTCCTTCGCGCGTCCGCGGCCCTCGGGCGGTGGACGCCTGCTCGGTTCCTCGCCACCGCCGGCCGGCGGGGCGCCTGACGCCCTCGCGGCCGAGCCCGTCCGGACGGACCGGTGCGGGACCGAGCGGCCTCCCGGGACGGTGGACCCGGGGAGGGCGTGCGATGTCGGCCCGCAGTGCGGACCGCGGCAGGAGTCTACGGGAGCCGCATGGCGGGGGGCCAACCGGTGGGCCCGCGGCCGCCGTCCACAGCCGCGCGGCCCTCCCCGCGGCGTCCACAGACCCGGGAAGGGGCTCCGCTGCCCGAGCCACCGCAGCGCAGCCTGGCCGGGTGACCAGGTCCGCAGGCCCGTGGGGGTCCCTCCGTCGGTTCGCCGCTCTCGCTGCCATCATCCTGCTGGCCGGGCCGGCCCTGCTGGCCGGGCCGGCGGATGCTCTCCCGGGCCGCCCGGCGTCGGCCGCGCCGGGGGCCGATCGCCCCTGGGTGGCACCGGTCGACGGGCGGCTGCGCGTGGTCTCCCGGTTCGACCCTCCGGAGGTGCGCTGGGGGTCGGGCCACCGCGGGGTCGACCTGGCGACCGCGGTCGGCGCACCGGTGCGTGCCGCAGCGCCGGGCGTGGTCGCCTTCGCGGCCCGGCTGGCGGGGCGCGGGGTGGTCGTCGTCCGACACGGCGAGCTGAGGACGACCTACGAGCCCGTGGCGTCGTCCGTCGCCGTGGGCGCCCGGGTGGACGCCGGCGACGCCATCGGCGTGCTGGAGGCCACCGGGTCGCACTGCTGGGCCAAGCCGTGCCTGCACTGGGGTCTGCTGCGCGGCACGAGGTACCTCGACCCGCTGGCCCTGCTCGGGCTGGCCCCGGTCCGGCTGCTCCCGCTCACGACCGGTGCCCGGCCCGCGCAGTCGTGGGCGCCGTGGCCGACGGCGACCCGGGCGCGCCCGGCGGCCCGGTCACCGGTGACGCGCCCGCCGTCGGGGGTGCCCCCGCAGTCCGGGGCGGCCACGCTCGCCGCGGCTGGGGTTGGCGCCGCCGCAGCCGGCCTGGGCGCCGTCTGGGCCGTGCGGCGCCGGGCCGGGCCGTAGGCTCGGCTGGTGGCGGGCCGGACCTCCGCCCCGGGGTCGGGGTCGACCGCGGACCGCGCCGCCCAGGGGTGGGCGGCGCTGGAGGCCGCCTGCTTCCGAAGGGACCGGCGCGGCGGGCTGGTCGTCCGGCAGGGCGCCGGCGCGGCCCCGGCGTTCTTGTGGCCGTACTCCCAGGTCCTGCACACCGCCGTGGTCATGGGTCGGCTCCGGGGGGACGACACGCAGGCGGCGGCGCTGTTCACCGGGCTCGAGCGCTACCGCCGGGGACCGGCGCTCGCTGCGGCCGTCGGCGGGGGCCGCCGGTACCTCGACGACAACGCCTGGGTGGGCCTGGCGGCCTCGGCCGGCGGTCGGCACGGCCTGGCGCGCTCGCTGGACCGATGGGTGCGGGCCGGGGAGGACCCGCGCGGCGGTGTCGCCTGGCGGGAGGACCTGCCCTCGCGGCACGCCTGCTCCACCGGTGCCGCCGCCCTGCTGGCGCTGAGGGTCGGGGCGTCGGCCGCTGATCTGGCCTTCGCGCAGCGCTGCCGGGCCTTCCTCGCCGGGCCGCTGGCCCGGGCGGACGGGTTGGTGGCCGACCATGTGGACGCGGCCGGACGGGTGGAGCCCACCGCCTGGAGCTACAACCAGGGGCTGGCGGTCGGCGTCGACGTCCTGCTGCATCGGGAGGGCGTGCCCGGCGCGCTGGGGCGAGCGCACCTCCTCGCCGATCGAGCGGTCGGGCACTTCACGACCGACGACCGGCTGTGGCGGCAGCCGCCGGCGTTCGTCGCCGTCCTGCTCCGGATGCTCCTCCTGCTGCACACCGTCGACCCCGACCCCGGGTGGCTCGGGGTGGTCGACGCCTATCTCGAGCGCGCCTGGGACGAGGGCCGCGACCCGGCGTCCGGGCTGTTCCGGGCCGGTGGCATCGGCCGCTACGACGAGGGCCTCGCACTGGACCAGGCCGCCGTCGTCCAGCTGTACGCGCTGCGGGCGCTGCCGGTGGAGGCGGCGTCCGCGCTGGCCTGACAGCGGTCGGCGCCGGGACCGCCGCGGTCAGTCGTGGGTCTCCGCCAGCTTGCCGCGGAGCTGGAGCACCGCCTTGGTGTGCATCTGGCAGATGCGGCTCTCGGTGACGCCGAGCACCTGGCCGATCTCGGCGAGGGTCAGGCCCTCGTAGTAGTACAGGGTGACGACGATCTTCTCGCGTTCGGGGAGGGTGTTGATCGCCTTCGCCAGCAGGTACTTGGTCTCCTCCGACTCGAAGGCGGCCACCGGGTCCTCCGCCCGGGTGTCCTCCAGGGTGTCGACGAGGCTGAGCTTGTCGCCCTTCTCCCCGCCCACGCTGAGCAGCTCGTCGAGGGCGACGACGTTGACGAAGGAGACCTGGCTGAAGACCTGGTGGAGGTCCTCCAGCTTGATGCCCATCTGCTCGGCGACCTCGGCCTCGGTGGGCGTCCGGTGCAAGGTGGCCTCGAGGGCCGCGTACGCCTTCTCGACCTCGCGGGCCTTGAAGCGCACCGACCGCGGGATCCAGTCGATGGCCCGGAGCTCGTCGATGATCGCGCCGCGGATCCGGCTGATCGCGTAGGTCTCGAACTTGATGGCCCGCTCGAGGTCGAACTTCTCGATCGCGTCGATGAGCCCGAAGATCCCGTAGGAGACGAGGTCGGCCTGCTCGATGTTCGGTGGCAGGCCCACGCCGACGCGGCCGGCGACGTACTTGACCAGCGGGGAGTAGTGCAGGATCAGCCGCTCGCGCAGCTGCGGGTCGCCGGAGGCCTTGAACCCGACCCACAGCTCCCGCAGCGCGGCCTCGGCCTCGGCCTTGGCCTCTGCGGCGGCCTCGGCCGCAGCCTGCGCGGCCGCCTCGGCGTCGTCCGGGACCACGGCGAGGTCGGCCTCCTCGGCGGTGGCGGCCGCGCCGTCACGCTCGGGGGTGCGCCCGCTCATAGGTCGCCTTCAGCCTCTCGACGGACACGTGGGTGTAGATCTGCGTCGTAGCGAGCGTAGCGTGACCCAGGAGTTCCTGGACGGAGCGTAGGTCTGCGCCGCCTTCGAGAAGGTGGGTCGCCGCCGAGTGCCGCAGGCCGTGCGGGCCGAGGTCGGGGGCACCGGGCACGTCGGCCAGCCGGCGGTGGACCAGCCGTCGCACCGCCCGCTGGTCCAGCCGGCCGCCCCTGGCCCCCAGGAACAGCGCGGGGCCGCTGGCCGGCGTGGCCAGGGCGGGCCGCCCCCGACGCAGCCACTCGTCCAGCGCCCGCTCCGCCGGGATGCCGAGCGGCACGGTGCGCTCCTTGCGGCCCTTGCCGAAGACCCGCACCACCCGGCGGCCGCGGTCGACGTCGTCGACGTCGAGGCCCACGAGCTCCCCGACCCGGATCCCGGTGGCGTACAGCAGCTCGAGCACGGCACGGTCACGGAGCCGGCCGGGGTCACCGTCGTCGGCCGCGACCGCCGCCACCTCCATGAGCGCCCGGGCCTGCTCCTGGCGCAGGACGCCGGGCAGCGTGCGGTGGGCCCGTGCGGAGCCCAGCAGGAGACCGGGGTCGGCGGTCGCCACCCCCCGGCGGGCCGCCCATGCCGTGAAGGCCTTCGCCGCGGCGGTGCGCCGGGCCAGCGAGGTCCGGGCCGCACCTGACGCCGCCTGCGACCCCAGCCACCCCCGGAGGACGGCGACGTCGAGGCCGTCCGGGGTGGCCACCCCCTGGTCCGCGGCGAAGCCGAGCAGCGAGCGGACGTCACCCAGGTAGGCCCGCACGGTGTGCTCCGACAGGCCGCGCTCGGCGGCCAGGTGGGTGCGGAACGCCTCCAGCGGGCCGGCCAGCCCCGCGGGCAGGTCGACCGCGCCACGGGCTGC
Source organism: Actinomycetes bacterium (assembly GCA_025455945.1). Taxonomy (GTDB): domain Bacteria; phylum Actinomycetota; class Actinomycetes; order Prado026; family Prado026; genus Prado026. The sequence goes on along the minus strand of JALOLN010000016.1, from coordinate 563 downwards.
TCGGGTGCCGGTCGCCCCGACCCCCCCGACGGGGACGTCGACGGTCACCCCCCCACGCTGCGTGCTGGCCGTTGCCAGGTCAAGGACCGCCCCCGGCGAGCCGCCAGCCCGGGCCCTGCCGCTCGGCCACGCCGAGCGCGGCCAGCTGCCCCAGCCGCTGCCGCACGAGGTCGACGGACAGTCCGCACGTCTCGGCGATCCGGTGCTCGGGGCTGCCCCGCCGGACCGGCAGGGCGTCGAGCACCCGCACAGACAGCGGATCCAGGACGTCCTCCGGTCGGGACGACGCGGGGTCGGCGGACGGCACCTCCGCGAGCGCGTCGTGCAGGGACCCGACGAGCGTGACGACGTCCGCGGCCCCGGTCACGAGGGTGGCGCCCCGCTCGCGGATCTCCCGGTGCACCCCGGCCGACAGGGCGGAGGTGACCGGGCCCGGCACGCCCATCCGGACCCGGTCGAGCCGTCGGGCCCACATCGCGGTGTTCAGCGCGCCGGACCGGGGGGCCGCCTCCACGACGACGGTGCCCCGGCTCAGGGCGGCGATGAGCCGGTTGCGGTCGAGG
>JALOLN010000015.1 GCA_025455945.1 Actinomycetes bacterium | reverse complement strand
GCGCCGGCCCGCAGGGGCACGTGCCGGGCCAGCTGGTCGGGGGAGTCGGCGAGGTGCACGACCTGCGCGGGAGGCACGCCCTGCGCCCCGCCGAACGTGCCGTAGCCGAGCCGGAAGTCCAGCGGCGTCCCGACGACGACGACCAGGTCGGCTGTGCCGAAGGCCCGGCTGCGCGCCCGGGTCACGAGCAGCGGGTGGCCGGCGGGGAGCACTCCCCGGCCCATCCCGTTCGCGACGACCGGCAGGCCGACCGTCTCGGCCAGCCGGACGGCGGCCTCCTCCGCGCGGTCCGACCACACGTCCGAGCCGAGCACCAGGACCGGCCGCTCCGCCGTGCCGATGGCCTCGGCGACGTCGACGAGGGCGTCGGGGTCGGGCTCCCGGCCGGCCGGTGCGGTGGCGCCGGGCAGAGTGGCCTCGGTCCGGCCGAAGAGCTGGTCCATGGGGACGTCGAGGAACACCGGGCCGCGGTGCGGCGTCCGGGCCAGGCGGAAGGCCTCGTCCACGCGGTCGGCGATCTGGCCGACCTCCCGGACCGTGCCCGCGTGCTTGGTGACGGGGGCGAGCAGCGGCGGGTGGTCGAGCTCCTGGAGGGCGCCGCTGCCCCAGCGGAACGCCGGTGCCCGGCCGCCCAGGACGACGAGCGGGGCGCCGTTGAAGGCGGCGCTGGTCACGGGGGACACCGCGTTGGTGACCCCCGGCCCCGCGGTGAGGACGGCCAGGCCGGGCCGGCGGGTGAGCCGGGCGGTGGCCTCGGCGGCGAAGACGGCGGTCTGCTCGTGGCGGACGTCGACGATCGGCAGCGGTGGGTCGGCCCGCACCGCGCCGTCGTAGAGGGGGAAGACGTGGGCTCCGGACAGCGTGAACATCGCGGTGACGCCGTGGGTCCGCGCGACGGCGACGGCGAGGTCGCCGCCGTGCCCCTCGAGCTGCCGGTCGGTGCTGGGCTGGGCCATGCCAGGCAACCTACCGCTGTGAACGGCTGTGCGCCGGAGTGGAGGGAGAACTCGCCTTCGGAGGGTGGAGCAGGTGCCCTGTGGAGGACGGAATGTGCCCTAGGGGCAGTTTTGTGGGATGATGTGGAGATGAGCATCTACATCCGTCGTCACAGCCATACCTCCGCCGCCTCCTTCGGGGTGGCCTCCGTCGAGCACTTCCTGGTCCACCTGCAGGCGGCCAACCCCGTGCTGCAGATGCTCGAGTTCGACCGCGCCTAGATCGTGGCGCCGAGTGCCTTGATCGGCATGGCCAGCTCGCCGAGCATGGCGAGGTCGTCCGACGCCGGTCGGCCCAGTGTCGTGAGGTAGTTGCCGACGATCACCGCGTTGATCCCGCCGAGCAGGCCGTCCTTCGTGCCGAGGTCGCCGAGCGTGATCTCCCGGCCGCCGGCGAAGCGCAGGATCGTGCGGGGCAGTGCCAGCCGGAACGCGGCGACGGTCCGCAGCGCCTCCGCGGCCGACAGCACCGGCAGGTCGCCGAACGGCGTCCCCGGCCGCGGGTTGAGGAAGTTCAGCGGCACCTCGTGCGGGTCGAGCTCGGCCAGCTGCGCCGCGAACTCCGCCCTCTGCTCCAACGACTCACCCAGGCCCACGATGCCCCCGCAGCACACCTCCATCCCCGCGGCCCGGACCATCGTCAGCGTCGTCCAGCGCTCCTCCCAGGTGTGTGTGGTGACCACCTGCGAGAAGTAGGAGCGGGCGGTCTCGAGGTTGTGGTTGTAGCGGTGGATCCCCATCGCCACCAGGTCGTTGACCTGCTCCTGGGTGAGCATGCCGACCGACGCCGCGACGTTGATGTCGACGGCCGCCTTGATCGCTGCGACGCCGTCGCGCAGCTGGCTCATCAGCCGCTGGTCGGGGCCGCGGACCGCCGCGACGATGCAGAACTCCGTGGCGCCGGTGGCGGCGGTCTCCCGGGCTGCCTCGACGAGGGCGGGGATGTCCAGCCAGGCGGCCCGGACGGGGGAGGAGAACAGCCCCGACTGGGAGCAGAAGTGGCAGTCCTCCGGGCAGCCTCCGGTCTTCAGCGAGACGATGCCCTCGACCTCGACGTCGGGGCCGCACCAGGCCAGCCGCACCTCGTGCGCCAGCGCCAGCGCCTCGCCCAGCCGGTCGTCGGGCAGCCGGAGCACCTCGAGCACCTGCGCCTCGGACAGCCCCCGGCCCTCGCCCAGCACCTGTGCGCGTGCCTGGTCCAGGACGTCGCCCACGGCTCACTCCTTCGGGTCGGGTGTCGTGCTCCGACGGAAGTCTGCCGCATCGAAGGTGCCACCGAGCTCGGCCCCCAGGCCCCACCGGGCGGCGCGGACGAACGCGGCCCGGTCCAGGCGCCCGGCGCCCTCGGGGAGGACGCCCGCCAGCGGCCGGGCGGAGAGCGTCTCGAGGTCGCGGACGTTGCTGCGGCACGCCAGGTCGGGGTGCCGGGGCCAGGCGCCGATCACTAGCCCGCCCAAGCGCAGCCCGCGGTGGGCCATCGCCTCGAGAGTGAGCGCGGTGTGGTTCAGCGTGCCCAGGGCCGCGGCCACGACCACGAGCAGCGGGGCGTCCAGCAGCCTCGCCAGATCCGCGATCGTCCGCCCCTCGTCGTCGAAGCGGACGAGCAGCCCGCCGGCGCCCTCCACGAGGACCAGCCGGTGGTCGGCCGTCAGCGCCGCGACCCGGCGGGCCGCGGCGTGGAGGTCGGGAGGGGTCCGTCCGGCGAGCCGGGCTGCGGCTGCGGGCGCCAGTGGTAGGTCGTAGCGGGCCAGCTCGAGACCGTCCGCGGCCCCGCTGAGCCGACGGATCTCGTCGAGGTCGCCCGGCTCGGCGGGCGTCACCCCCGTCTGCGCCGGCTTGACCACCGCGACGCTGCTGCCCCGGTCCAGGGCGAGCGCGGCCACGGCCGCCGTCACGACGGTCTTGCCGACCCCCGTGCCGGTGCCGGTGACGACGAGGACGCTCATGCCGGGGCCCGGGCGGCCAGGTTGAGCCCGACGACCCCGGCGACCACCAGCCCGAGGGAGACCACCTTGAGCGTCGTCACCGACTCGCCCCAGGCGAGGATCCCGAACGCCGCGATCACGGTCGTGCCGACGGCCGACCAGATGGCATAGGCAACACCGACCTCGATCCCCCGCAGAGCCACCGACAGCAGCCAGAAGCTCAGGCCGTAACCCACGAGGACCACCAGGGTGGGGCCCACCCGGCGGAACCCGTCGGTCGCCTTCAGCGACAGGGTGCCGATGATCTCGAACGCGATGGCGCCGAGCAGCGCGAGCCAGTGCACAGCTTCCTCCAGGCGTCGTGGCCGGCCGGTGACCCGGCGTGCCGACGGTCAGTCTGGCGCCTGGCGGCCGACCGTCGCGAGCGCGGCGGCCACCCGCTCCAGATCCCCGCCGGCCAGGTCGGCCCGGGCGGTCAGCCGCAGCCGCGACACCCCGTCCGGGACCGCGGGGGGGCGGAAGCAGCCCACGAGCACCCCGGCCTCGCGGCACCGGGCCTGCGCGGCCACGGCCGCCTCCGGCGTGCCGATCCGGATCCCGACGACGGCCGCGTCCGGCCGGCCGGCCGCCAGCCCGCAGCGCCCCGCCAGGTCGGCCAGCCGAGCGGCGGCGTCCCGCGCCCGGGCCGGCAGCTCCGGCTCGGCGGCCAGGACGTCGAGGGCGGCGAGCGCGGCACCTGCGCTGGCGGGCGCGAGGGCCGTGTCGAAGATGAAGGTCCGCGCCGCGTCCACGACGTGCGCGATGACGTCCGGGGGGCCGAGGACCGCGCCGCCCTGCGCCGCCAGCGACTTCGACAGCGTGACCGTGACCACGACGTCGGGGGCGCCCGCCAGCCCCGCCGCCGCGACGGCACCGGCGCCACCGGGACCGACGACGCCGAGCGCGTGCGCCTCGTCGACGACCAGGCCTGCCCCGTGGGCCCGGCAGACCTCGGCCAGGGCGGGCAGCGGGGCGAGCTCCCCCTCGACGGAGAAGACCGCGTCGGTGACGACGAGCGCGCGCTCCTCGGTCCGGTCGGCGAGGGCCGCGGCGACCGCGGCCGGCGACCGGTGCGCGACGACGACGACGCGGGACCGCGACAGGCGGCAGGCATCCACGATCGAGGCGTGGTTGTGCGCGTCGGAGACCACCAGGCAGCCCGGTCCGGACAGGGCGACCACCGCGCCGAGGTTGGCCAGGTAGCCGGAGGAGAACACCAGCCCGGCCGGTGCCCCTGTCAGGGCGGCCAGCCGCTCCTCCAGCTGCGCGTGCAGCCGGGTCGACCCGGTCACCAGCCGGGACCCGGTGGCCCCCGCGCCCCACGTCCGGGCGGCCCGCACCGCTCCGTCGACGACGCGGGGGTCCCTGGCCAGGCCGAGGTAGTCGTTCGAGGCCAGGTCGAGCAGGTCGACGTCCGGCTCGCGCGGGCGGACGGTGCGGCGCAGGCCGGCCGTCGTCCGCTCGGCCGCCCGGGCCCGTACCCAGCCGAAGGGGTCCGCGCTCACCGCACCACCGTGCGGATCGCGTCCGAGACGACGTCGACGAGCTGGCGCAGGTCGTCATCGCCGATCGCCAGCGGCGGCATGAGGACGACGACGTCCCCGAGCGGCCGGACCCACACCCCGTGCCTGCGGGCCTCCTGGCAGACCGCGAACCCGGTCCGCTCCCCGACGCTGGCGACCTCGATGCCGGTCATCGTCCCGACCCGTCGGATCTCCCGGACCCCGTCGTAGCCGGCGAGCGGCGCCGTCCACTCCCCGATGAGCTCGCCGACCCGTTCGGCCCGGGCGACGGTCGAGTGCTGCGCCATGAGGTCGAGGTTGGCGACCGCGGCGGCGCAGCACAGCGGGTTGGCCGTGTAGGAGTGCCCGTGGAAGAAGGTCCGGCCGGACGCGGGTGAGCCGAGGAACGCCGCGTACACCGCCTCGGTCGTCAGGACGGCGGACAGCGGGAGGTACCCGCCCGTGAGCCCCTTGCCGCAGGTGAGCAGGTCGGGGACGACGCCGGCGTGCTCGACGGCCCACATCCGGCCGGTCCGCCCGATCCCGGTGGCGACCTCGTCCGCGACCAGGGCCGCCCCGTGCTGGTCGCACAGCGCCCGGACCCCCCGGAGGAACGACACGTCGTGGGTGAGCATCCCCCCGGCGGCCTGCACCATCGGCTCGACGACGACGGCGCAGACCAGGCCGTCCTCCGCCGCCAGCAGCTCGGCCAGCTCGACCAGCACCTCGGCGGCCCGCTCCACCCGGGTCTGGCCGGGCTGCAGCACGCCGGGGGAGGACACCATCCGGGTGTCGAGCAGGATCGGCCGGTACGTCGCGTGGAACAGGTCGATGCCGCCGACGCTGACCGCGCCCAGGGTGTCGCCGTGGTAGCCCTCCCGGACGTGGACGAACCGGGGGCGGTGCTCCCCCCGCTGCGCCGCGGCCTGGAACGCCATCTTGATCGCGGCCTCCACCGCGGAGGACCCGTCGCCGGCGTAGAACACCCGGGTCAGCCCGGGCGGCGCGGTGCCGAGCAGCCGCTCGGTCAGCTCGATGGCGGGCTCATGGGTCAGCCCGAGGAACGTGGTGTGCGCGACGCGGTCGAGCTGGGCGCGGACCGCCGCGTCGATCTCCGGTACCCGGTGGCCGTGGACGTTGACCCACAGCGAGGAGACCCCGTCGAGGTAGCGGGTGCCGTCGCTGCCCCAGAAGTACATGCCCTCGGCGCGGTCGACGACGATGGGGTCGTCGTCCCCCCAGACCGACTGCTGGGTGAACGGGTGCCACACGTGCGCGAGGTCGCGGGCGACCAGGTCGTTGGTGCGGTCGGAGGGGCTCACGTCGGACGATCCTGGCATGCCCCGCCGACGCGGCCCCCGGCGCGTACCCTGCGGGCGTGCCCAGCCTCAACGACCTGGTGGCCCGGCACACCGACCTGGGCGAGGCCGACGTCGAGCGGCTGCACCTGCTGCTCGCGGACTGGCAGCTGCTCGCCGACCTGTCCTTCTCCGACCTGGTGCTGTGGCTGCCGACCTGGAGCGGCTCCGGGTTCGTCGCCGGGGCGCAGATGCGACCGACGACCGGCGCCACGGTGTTCGCCGACGACCTCGTCGGGTCGTTCCTGCCGAAGGGTCGGCAGCCCCTCCTCGAGGAGGCCCTGGAGCGGAGTCGGGTCGTCCGCGGCGACGGCGGGCAGGCCGCCCCGGCCGAGGCGATCCCCGTCGCTGGTGACGAGGGCCGGGTGCTTGCAGTGGTGGCCCGGCACGCCGATCCCGTCGCGGTCCGCGCCGGCGGCCGGCTGGAGGGGGCCTATCTGGAGGTCGCGGAGCTGCTGGCCGGGATGGTCGCCGAGGGCTCGTTCCCCTTCCGGGGCGGCCTGGAGGGGCTGGACTCCTCCCCGCGGGTCGGAGACGGCCTGCTCCGGCTGGACGTCGAGGGCCGGGTCGTCTTCGCCAGCCCCAACGCGCTGTCCGCCTACCGCCGGCTCGGCCTGGCCGCCGACCTGCTGGGGACCCGGCTGGACCTGGTGACCCCGCAGCTCGTCCCGCGCCGTGGGCCGCTGGACGCCGACCTCTCGGCCGTGTCGGGGGGGCGCAGCGCCCGGGGCGTGGAGGTCGAGGGCAAGGGCGCGTCCGTCCTGCTCCGGTCGATCCCGCTGCTCGCCGGGGGCGTCCGGGTCGGGGCCGTCCTGCTGGTGCGGGACGTCACCGAGCTGCGCCACCGGGAGCGTGAGCTGCTGACCAAGGACACGACGATCCGGGAGATCCACCACCGGGTGAAGAACAACCTGCAGACCGTGGCCGCGCTGCTCCGGCTGCAGTCCCGACGGCTCGCCGAGCCGCAGGCCCGGGCGGCGCTGGAGGAGGCCCAGCGGCGAGTGGGGTCGATCGCGCTCGTGCACGAGCTGCTCTCGACCGTGCCCGACGAGTCCCTGCCCTTCGACACCGTGGCCGACCGGGTGATCGCGGAGGTGGCCACCGTCGCCGTCGCCGGCGAGGGCGTGCGGCCGCGGCGCCGCGGATCGTTCGGGGTGCTCCCGGCCGACGTCGCCACCCCGCTGGCGGTCGTGTTGTCCGAGCTGGTGCAGAACGCGGTCGAGCACGGGCTGCAGGGCGGCCCCGGCTGCGTCGAGGTGCGGGCCGCCCGGGGGGAGGGCCGGCTCAGGGTGGAGGTCCTCGACGACGGGCGTGGCCTGCCGGCGGCCTTCGACCTCGCGGCCTCGGACCGGCTCGGCCTGCAGATCGTCCGGACGCTGGTCGAGGGGGAGCTCGGCGGCCAGCTGCAGGTGCTGCGCCGGCCCGGAGGCGGGACCCGCGCCGTGGTCGACCTGCCGGTCGCGGACTGAGGGGCCGAGGACGCTAGGCCAGCCGGGCGCGGGCGCGCGCGGTGCGACGCTTGAGCGCGCGCCGCTCGTCCTCCGACAGCCCGCCCCACACGCCGTGGTCCTGGCCGGACTCCAGCGCCCACTGCAGGCAGGCCTCACGGACCTCGCAGCGGCGGCAGACGACGCGTGCCTCCTCGATCTGCAGCAGGGCCGGCCCGGTGTTCCCGATGGGGAAGAACAGCTCGGGGTCCTCGTCACGGCAGGCAGCCCGGTGGCGCCAGTCCATCGTGCTTTCCGTCTCCTCGTCTCGGCCCCGGGGGGCAGGGCCGACCGTGCCTGCTTGTGAAGCCTTTCACGAAGCAGCCCGCAGCGCATGCGCCGAACCTCTCGGCACCGAGCTCGAGGTTGCTTCCACGACAACACCGCGGGCCGTCACGGCCTCGCGCCCATCGCGTACCTCGAGGGTGGCAAACCCCGCCCGCTGGCACAAGGGCCTGCGCCGGTAATCTCGGCGGCAGGGGTGTCGCGTTCATCACAGGCCCGCGCGGGAATGCCGCCCGTCGGGCGCCCGCCTGCGCCTACACCACGACGGACAGGGCCTCCGGGTGGGCCCGCAGGTGGACGCTCATCCGCTCCCCGAGCGGCTCCCCGTCCAGCTGCAGGGCCACTGGGCGGTCCGCCCAGACCGTCAGCTCGGCGAGGTCGTGGCCGGTGGCCACGTCTCGGCCCCGGGGCCGGCTGCCGGGCTGGAGGATCTGCCGTACGTGCCGCAGCGTGGACACGGTGCCCAGCCGCCGGAGCGCGACGAAGTCTAGGCCGGTGTCGAAGGACGCCTCCGGGCACGGGTTGACCGGGAGCCCCCCCAGGTACGTCCAGGGGGAGGCGTTCTGCACGATGACGAGGAACACCCCGGTGACGGGCTCCGCCCCGGGTACCTCCACGGTCAGGGCCGGCTGCTCGCGGTCGGTTCGGCGGTAGAACTGGCGGACGGCGGCCCGCACGAACACCGGAGCGGACAGCCGCCCTCCGCCGTCCCGGTGGGACTCCACGGCGTGCACCACCTCGGCGTCGAGCCCCAGCCCCGCGGTGAAGGTGAACCAGCGCCCGTTCGCGGTGCCCAGGCCGAGCCGGCGCCGCCGGCCCTCCCGCAGCCCGTCGAGCACCTGCCCGGTGGCCTCCACGAGGTCCTCCGCCATCCCCACCGTGCGGGCGAAGACGTTGGTGCTGCCGCCGGGCAGCACGGCCAGGGCGGGGCCGTCGGGGGCGGGGCCGTCCTCGAGCAGGCCGTTGACGGTCTCGTTGACCGTTCCGTCCCCGCCGAAGGTGAGGACGAGGTCGACCTTCTCGTCCCTGGCCCGGCGGCCGAGCTCCAGGGCGTGCCCGCGGTGGTCGGTGTGCACGACCTCGAGGTCGACGTCCGCGGACAGGGCGTGGACGATGACGTCCCGGGTCCGGTCGGAAGTGGTCGTGGCCGCGAGGTTCACGACGAGCAGCGCCCGCATGGGCGGTCAGCGTACGCGGCCCGCGGGGGCGGGTCGGTAGGGTCGAACGGTGCCGTCGCCCGCAGCGCCCTCCACCGGCCCCGGCCGTCCCCCCGGCGGGCTGGTCGTGGCCACCGCCGCGGTGACCGCCGTGGGGCTGGCCAGCCTCGGCTGGAGCGCCTGGGAGGGCTACCGGCTGGCGACGTCCACGCCGCAGAACGAGCGGGTCGCCGTCGGCACCGCGCTGTACTTCGCCACCTTCGGTGCCCTCGTGCTGCTCGTGGCCTGGTCGTTCGCCCGCCGGCGCGGCTGGGCCTTCGGCGCCGCCGTCTTCGTGCTGCTGCTCGCGCTGGCGATCGCCGCGGTCATGGTCCAGGGCGGCTTCTGGGTGGGCGCGGTCCTGCTCGGCGGCACCGCGCTGGCCGGGCTGGCAGCGGCGCTGCGGCCCGACACCCGGGTGCTGTTCGGCCGCTGACCGGCCTCCGTCACTCGTCGGTGAGCAGGCCGGCGCGCAGCTGTGCCAGCGACCGGGCGAGCAGCCGCGACACGTGCATCTGCGAGATGCCGACCTCGGCGGCGATCTGCGACTGGGTCAGCCCACCGAAGAAGCGCAGCAGGACGATCCGACGCTCGCGCGGGGGGAGCCGGGCCAGCAGCGGCCGCAGCGACTCCCGGTACTCCACGCCGTCGAGGGCGGCATCCTCCTCGCCGAGGCCGTCGAGCAGGCTCGGGCCGTCCTCCTCGCCCTCCCCGTCGATGCTCACCGTCGAGTAGGCGTGCGCCGACTCCAGCGCCTCGAGGACGTCCTCGTCGTCGAGGCGTAGCGCCGCCGCGAGCTCGCTCACGGTCGGGGCGCGACCGAGGTCGTGGGTGAGTCGTTCGGTCGCGGCAGCCAGTGCCATGCGCCGCTCCTGCAGCTGGCGGGGGACGCGGATGGCCCAGCCCTTGTCCCGGAAGTGCCGCTTGATCTCCCCGACGATGGTGGGCGTGGCGTAGGTGGAGAACTCCAGGCCCCGGGCCACCTCGAAGCGGTCCACGGCCTTGATCAGCCCGATGGTGCCCACCTGGACGAGGTCGTCCAGCGGCTCGCCACGGTCCCGGAACCGGCGGGCCAGGTGCTCCACCAGCGGCAGGTGCAGCTCGACGAGGGCGTCCCGGGTCGGCTGCCGGTCGGGATGGTCGGCGGGCAGCGCCGCGAGCCGCTCGAACAGCTCCCGGGAGCGGGCCCGGGTCGCGGCCCGAGCGTCCGCCTCGGTCACGCTGCGCCCGGGACCCCGCGCTGCTTGCGCAGGGTCACCGTGACCCGGTGACCGGCGTCCACCACGGCGTCGACGTCACCGGCCAGTGCGGCCAGGACCGTCCAGGCGAAGTTGTCCCTGGCTGGGGGGCGGCCGGTCCGGGTCGGTGCGGTGACGGCCACGGCCAGCCCGTCGCCGGTCAGCTCGAACCGGCACACCAGCCCGCCGTCCGGCACGACGTCGGGCAGCAGCATCGCGCAGGCCTCGTCGACCGCGATCCGCAGGTCCTCGATCTCGTCCAGGGTGAAGTCGAGCCGGGCGGCCAGGCCGGCCGTCGCCGTCCGCAGCACCGCCAGGTAGGCCGGGTCGGCGGGCAGCCGCAGCTCGACGACGTCGGGGACCTCGGGACCGACTGTCGTGCTCATGGCCTGCCTCCCTGCGCGCTGCCTGCTGCGGGCGTGCCCTCGGCGAGCCGGTCCAGCGCCCCGCCGCTGACCCGGTGCACCGTCCACTCCTCCATGGGCTGTGCGCCGAGCGACGCGTAGAACCGGCGGGCCGGCTCGTTCCAGTCGAGCACCCACCACTCCAGCCGGGCGTAGCCGCGGGCCACGCAGGTGCGCGCCAGCTCGGCCAGGAGGTCCCGGCCGAGGCCCTGCCCGCGCAGGTGCGGGCGGACGTAGAGGTCCTCGAGGTAGATCCCGTGCCGGCCGGACCAGGTCGAGAAGTTGACGAACCAGACCGCGAACCCGCCGAGCTCGGTGCCGCAGTCCACGACGTGGCCGAACAGCGCCGGGTTCGGGCCGAACAGCGCGAGCCGGAAGTCCTCCGGGGTGGAGCGGACGTGCTCGAGCGAGCGCTCGTACTCCGCCAGCTCGCGGACCATGGCGTGCAGCTCGACGAGGTCGTCCGGCTGCACCGGCCGGATGGTGGGCATCGGCGGCCGGTTCAGGCCTTCTTGGTCGCCCAGAAGATCTCCGCGATCTCGTCGATCTTGGCCAGCAGGGCGTCGGCGACGGCCGGGTCCGTGCTGCCCTTGGTGCCGCCGGCGCCGGCCAGCTTGGTGGCCTCGTTGAAGAGCGTGTTGAGCTGGGGGTAGGTCTCGAAGTGCGGTGCCTTGAAGTAGTCGGTCCACAGCACCCACAGGTGGTGCTTCACCAGGTCCGACCGCTCCTCCTTGATCGCGACGGCGCGGGCCCGGAAGTCGGGGTCGTCGCTGGCGTGGTACTTCTGCATGCAGGCCTTGACCGACTCGGCCTCGAGCCGGGCCTGCGCCGGGTCGTAGACGCCGCAGGGGAGGTCGCAGTGGCCGTGCACCGTGATCGTGGGGGCGAACGGGCGGCCGAGCGGACGGATGCGCATCGCGGTCCTTTCGACGTCGGGGGTCCTGCGGCGACACTACCGCCGGTGCCGGGGGCGTGGCAGGTCGGGAAGGGCCGGGTGGGGCCGGGCGGGGCCGGTGCGAGTCGAGAGGGGAGGCGGCGTGCTGCTCGGTCTGGCGAGGGTCAGCGGGTGGTCGATGGCGCCCACGCTGCGTGACGGTGACCGGCTGCTCGTCCGCTACGACGCCCGGCCGGCGACCGGTGACGTCGTCGTCGTCCGGCTGCCCGGCGGTCGTCCGCTGGCCGTCAAGCGCGCCGTGCGGCACGAGGGCGGGGGGTGGTGGGTGCAGCGGGACAACCCGGTGGCCGGGGTGGACTCCTGGCAGGTCGGCGCCATCCCGGACGAGGACGTCCTGGCGGTGGCGCTGGCCCGGGTCTGGCCCTGGCCCCGCCTGCTGCGGCGGCTGCGGGGCGGCCGGCCCGCTGTGGGAGACTGACGCGGGGTCACCCCCCGCCGTCGTCCCGGCCGCGCCGCCCGCACCCCGGGCCCCGCCGAGGACCGCCGAGACCCCGCCGACCGTCTGGAGCTGATCTCGCCGTGCACGCGCCCAACCCGCTCGACGCCGACCCCGCCTTCCCGCTGCACCTGGGGGGCAAGATCGAGGTGCGCCCGACGGTCCGCGTCCGTGACCGGGAGGGGCTCGCCCTCGCCTACACCCCGGGCGTGGGCCGGGTCAGTGCCGCAGTCGCCGCGGACCCCAGCCTCGTGGACGAGTACACGTGGCGGTCCGGTGTCGTCGCCATCGTCACGGACGGCACCGCCGTGCTCGGGCTGGGTGACCTCGGCCCCTACGCGGCCCTGCCGGTGATGGAGGGCAAGGCGCTGCTGTTCAAGGAGTTCGGCGGCGTCGACGCCATCCCGCTGTGCATCGACACCACCGACCCGGACGAGATCGTCGAGACGGTCGTGCGGCTGTCTCCATCGTTCGGCGGGGTGAACCTCGAGGACATCAGCGCCCCGCGCTGCTTCGAGATCGAGCGGCGGCTGCAGGCGGCCTTGTCCATCCCGGTCTTCCACGACGACCAGCACGGGACGGCGATCGTCGTCCTCGCCGCTCTTCGCAACGCGGCGCGGGTGACCGGCCGGGAGCTGGAGGACCTGCGGGCCGTGGTCTCCGGTGCCGGCGCGGCCGGGGTCGCGGTGAGCCAGATGCTGCTCGAGGCGGGCATCGGCGACATCGCAGTCGGCGACAGCCGGGGCATCATCCACCTCGGCCGGGGGGACCTCACCGAGGTGAAGTCCACGCTGGCCGAGGCCACCAACCGCAGCGGGCTCACCGGGTCGATCGAGGAGGCGATGGCGGGCGCCGACGTCTTCGTCGGCGTCTCGGCCGGGACCGTGGGCGACGACGCCGTGGCCTCGATGGCCCCCGACTCCATCGTGTTCGCGCTGGCGAACCCCGACCCGGAGGTCCATCCCGAGCTGGCCCGCAAGCACGCCCGCGTGGTCGCGACCGGCCGCAGCGACTTCCCGAACCAGATCAACAACGTGCTGGCGTTCCCCGGGGTGTTCAAGGGCGCCCTCGCCGTCCGCGCGACCCGCATCACCGAGGGCATGAAGCTCGCCGCCGCCACCGCGCTGGCGGACGTGGTGGGGGCCGACCTCGCGGAGGACCACGTCATCCCCAGCGTGTTCGACCCCTTCGTGGCGCCCACGGTGGCCGCCGCGGTGGCCGAGGCCGCCCGCCGGGAGGGCGTCGCCCGCGCCTAGACAGGCCGTGGAGCTAGGGTCGGACCATGTTCGCGGTCACCGCCGAGCGCATCACCCCGGACGACCCGCTCGCCGGCCTGGGGCTCGGCGAGCGCCCCGAGCCCGAGTCCCGCGAGGGGTGGACGACGGTCGAGGTCCGCGCCTGCGCGCTCAACCATCACGACCTGTGGACGCTCAAGGGCGTCGGGATCACCGCTGACCGGCTGCCGATGGTGCTCGGGTGCGACGCGGCCGGCATTGCGGAGGACGGCACCGAGGTCGTCGTGCACGCGGTGATCGGCGATCCGGCCGCCGGCGGCGGCGACGAGACGCTGGACCCCCGGCGGTCGCTGCTCTCCGAGGTCCACCCGGGGACGCTGGCCGAGCGGGTGGCGGTGCCGCGGCGCAACCTGGTGCCGAAACCGGCGGCGTTGTCGTTCGAGGAGGCCGCCTGCCTGCCGACGGCCTGGCTCACCGCCTACCGGATGCTGTTCACCCGGTCCGGGCTGAGGCCGGGGCAGACCGTGCTGGTCCAGGGCGCCGGCGGCGGGGTGGCCACCGCACTCGTCGCACTGGGGGCGGTGGCCGGGCTGCGGGTGTGGGCGACCAGCCGGGACGAGCGCAAGCGGCAGGCCGCGCTCGAGCACGGGGCGGCGGCGGTGTTCGCGCCGGGGGAGCGGCTGCCCGAGCGCGTCGACGCGGTGATGGAGACCGTGGGGGCCGCCACGTGGGAGCACTCGCTGCGTTCGCTGCGACCGGGCGGTCGGATCGTCGTCTCCGGGGCGACGTCGGGCCCGAACCCGCCCGCGGACCTGGCCCGGGTGTTCTTCCTCCAGCTGTCCGTCGTGGGCTCCACGATGGGCACCCGGGACGAGCTGGCCGCGCTGCTCACCCTGTGCGAGACGACCGGGCTGCGGCCGGTCATCGACGCGACCTACTCCCTGCGCGACGCCCGGACCGCCTTCGAGCGGCTGGCGCAGGGGGACGTCTTCGGCAAGCTGGTGCTCACCACCTAGCCCACCCCCCACCCGTGGCGGTGATGCGGGGGCCGTCAGGGCGACCACATCGTCACCGCCACGAGCGGGGCAGCGGGCGGTCCGGGGGGGGGGGTCAGGTGTCGTCGGTGTCGTCCAGCCGGGCCAGCCAGGTGGCCAGCCGGTCGACCGCCGGCTCGAGCTCGGGGTGGTCGTCGACGAACTCTTGCAGCCGGTCGGCCAGCCAGGCCAGGCTCACCTGGTCCTCACCGCGACGTTCGGCGAGCTCCTCGATGCCCCGGTCCGTGAAGTACACCGGTACGCCTACGCCGGAGCCGTCAGCGCCTCGTCCACCAGCGCCCGCTGCTCGGCGTCGTGCCGCTGGTGGGAGCCGACGGCGGGCGAGGACGACGCCTGGCGCGACACGCGGGCCAGGGGGCGGCCGATGACCTCGGGCAGGTTCAGCGCCATGAACGGCCACGGGCCCTGGTTGGCCGGCTCCTCCTGCACCCAGCGGACCGCCGCGAGGTTGGGGTAGGTCGCCAGCGCAGCAGGCAGGGTCTTCACCGGCAGCGGGTACAGCCGCTCCAGCCGGATGATCGCCGTGTCGGTAAGTCCACGCGCCTGCCGTTCGGCGGCGAGGTCGTAGTACACCTTCCCGCTGCACAGCAGGGCCTGGCGGACGCCGGCGGGGTCGACCGTGGTGTCGGGCAGGATGGCGTCGAAGTGGCCCCGGGTGAAGTCGGCCAGCGAGGAGGCGGCGGCCTTCAGTCGCAGCATCGACTTGGGCGTGAAGACGATGAGTGGCCGGTGCAGGTCCGAGTGCACCTGCCACCGCAGCAGGTGGAAGAAGGACGCCGGGGTGGTGGGCATGGCCACGGTCATGTTGTCCTGCGCGCACAGCTGCAGGTAGCGCTCGATGCGGGCCGACGAGTGGTCCGGGCCCTGGCCCTCGTAGCCGTGCGGCAGCAGCAGCACGACGGAGGACCGCTGCCCCCACTTCTGCTCGCCGGAGGAGATGAACTCGTCGATGATGCTCTGCGCCCCGTTGGCGAAGTCGCCGAACTGCGCCTCCCACATGACCAGGGCGTCCGGACGTGCGACCGAGTAGCCGTACTCGAACCCCATCGCGGCGAACTCCGACAGCGGCGAGTCGTACACGTAGAGCTTGCCGCCGCCGGGGACGTAGCAGCGCTTGAGCGGCTTGTAGGCCTGCCCGGTCTTGCGGTCGACGATGACCATGTGCCGGTGCCCGAAGGTGCCGCGTCGGGAGTCCTGGCCGGCCAGCCGCACCGCGGTGCCCTCGGTGAGGAGCGAGCCCACGGCGAGGGCCTCGCCCATCCCCCAGTCGATGGCGTCGTTGCGCACCATGTCCGCGCGCCGCTGCAGCTGCGGGGCGAGCCGAGGGTGGACCGTGAAGCCCTCTGGCAGGGTGAGCTGGGACTCCACGACCTGCCGGACGACCTCCTCGGAGATCGCTGTCGGGACCTCGGCCGAGGGCCGCTGGGGGGTGAGGTGCTGCTGGCCCTCGCGCTCGACCTCGCCGGACGTCGCGCTGATGGACTCCGCCGGCTCGGCGCTGCGGGTCTCCTGGAACACCTTCTCCAGCTGCGCCTGGTAGTCGCGCAGGGCCTGCTCGGCCTCCTCCACGGTGATGTCGCCGCGGCCGATCAGCGCCTCGGTGTAGGACTTGCGCACCGACCGCTTGTTGTCGATGAGGTTGTACATCAGCGGCTGGGTCAGCGACGGGTCGTCGGCCTCGTTGTGGCCCCGACGCCGGTAGCAGATCATGTCGACGACGACGTCCTTGGCGAACTGCTGCCGGAAGTCGAAGGCCAGCCGGGCCACCCGCACGCAGGCCTCGGGGTCGTCGCCGTTGAC
Source organism: Actinomycetes bacterium (assembly GCA_025455945.1). Classification (GTDB taxonomy): domain Bacteria; phylum Actinomycetota; class Actinomycetes; order Prado026; family Prado026; genus Prado026. The sequence continues at coordinate 5,063 of JALOLN010000015.1, read as the reverse complement.
GTGGAAGATCGGCGCCTGGATCGTGCGGGCGACATCCGTGGCGTAGACCGAGGACCGGCTGGCGTGCGGCGAGGTCGTGAAGCCGACCTGGTTGTTGACGATCACGTGCACGGTCCCGCCGGTGCGGTAGCCCCGCAGCTGGCTCAGCTCGAGGGTCTCCGCCACGACGCCCTGACCGGCGAAGGCCGCGTCGCCGTGCATGAGGATCGGGAGCACGGGGAACTCCTCGCCGCGGTCGAGCAGGTCCTGCTTGGCCCGCACGTACCCCTCGAGCACGGGGTCGACGGCCTCGAGGTGGCTGGGGTTGGAGACGAGCGCGACCCGGGTGCGGGCGCCGTCCTCGGCGGTGAAGACCCCCTCCGCGCCGAGGTGGTACTTCACGTCACCGGACCCGTGGGCGCTGTCGAGGTCGATGTTGCCCTCGAACTCGCGGAAGATCTGGCCGTAGCTCTTGCCCACGATGTTGGCCAGCACGTTCAGCCGCCCGCGGTGCGGCATCCCTATGCACACCTCCTCCAGCCCGGCGGCGGCGGCCGAGCTCAGGACGGCGTCCAGGACGGCGACGACCGACTCCCCGCCCTCGAGGGAGAACCGCTTCTGCCCGACGTACTTCGTCTGGAGGAACGTCTCGAACGCCTCGGCCGCGTTAAGCCGCCGCAGGATGCGCAGCTGCTCCTCGCGCGGCGTCTTGGCCAGCGGCCGCTCGATCCGCGACTGGATCCACTCCCGCTGGTCGGGATCCTGGATGTGCATGTACTCGATGCCGACGGTCCGGCAGTACGAGTCCCGCAGGATGCTCAGGATCGTCCGCAGCGTGGCCATGGTCGTGCCGCCGAAGCCCCCGGTCGGGAACTCGCGGTCGAGGTCCCACAGCGTCAGGGCGTGGCTGGTGACGTCGAGGTCGGGGTGGGTGCGCTGCTCGTAGTCCAGGGGGTCGGTGTCGGCGAGCAGGTGGCCGCGGACCCGGTAGGCGTGGATGAGCTCCTGGACGCGGGCGACCTTGTTGATGTCGACCTCGTGCGACGCGGGGATGTCGCGCGCCCAGCGGACCGGCTCGTAGGGGATCCGCAGGTCACGGAAGACCTCGTCGTAGAAGTCGTCGGCGCCGAGCAGCAGCTCGTGGATCCGGCCCAGGAACTGGCCGGACTGGGCGCCCTGGATGATCCGGTGGTCGTAGGTCGACGTCAGCGTGAGGATCTTGCTGACGCCGAGCCGGGCGAGCGTCTCCGGTGCGGCGCCCTGGTACTCGGCCGGGAACTCCATCGCGCCGACGCCGACGATGGTGCCCTGGCCGGCCATGAGGCGTGGGACGGAGTGGACCGTGCCGATCGTGCCGGGGTTGGTCAGGCTGATCGTCGTGCCCTGGAAGTCGTCGACGGTGAGCTTGCCCGTGCGCGCCTTGCGGACGAGATCCTCGTAGGTGGCCCAGAACTGGGCGAAGTCCATGGTGTCGGCGCCCTTGATGGAGGGCACGAGCAGCTGCCGGCTGCCGTCGGGCCTGGCCAGGTCGATGGCCAGCCCGAGGTTGACGCGCTCGGGGCGCACCAGGGCCGGCTTGCCGTCCACCACGGCGTAGCCGTCGTTCATCTCCGGGTTCGTCGCCAGTGCGCGCACGATCGCCCAGCCGATGATGTGCGTGAAGGAGACCTTGCCGCCGCGGGAGCGGGCCAGCTGGTTGTTGATGACGACCCGGTTGTCGATGAGCAGCTTCGCGGGGACGGCGCGCACCGAGGTGGCCGTGGGCACCGTGAGGCTGGCCTCCATGTTGGTGACCACGCGCGCCGCGGTGCCCTTGAGGGGGACGGTCCGGTGCCCGTCGGCGGCGGAGGCCGCCGGCGCGGCGGGCGTCACGGTCGCAGGTGCTGCGGGGGCGGCCACGGGTGCCGGTGTAGCCGCCGGTGCCGCCTCGTCGGCGTCCGGACGCGGAGGCCGGGGCAGGGTCACGTCCGCGGGCTGGTAGTCGGTGAAGAAGTCCCACCAGGCGGGGTCGACGGAGTTCTTGTCGACGAGGTACTGCTGGTAGATCTCGTCGACCAGCCACTCGTTGGGGCCGAAGGCCGCGGCGGGACTCGGAGTCTGGGACGACACGGGACGACCTGCTTCCGTCAAGGGGTCCGACCGGTCGTCCTCAGGGTAGTGCGGCGGTGCAGCGGCGGGTCAGAGCCCCATGGCCCGGCTGATCACCAGCTGCTGCACCTCGGAGGCGCCCTCGACGATCCGCAGCATCCGCAGGTGCCGCAGGACGCGCTCGACCGGCCCCTCGCGGAGCAGCCCCATCCCGCCGAACACCTGCAGGCAGCGGTCGGCGACGGCGTAGGCCCGCTCGGTGTCGTAGTACTTGACGATCGAGGCGTCGAGCATCGGGTTCTCGCCCTCGTCCACGGCCCAGGCCAGGTGGTAGGTCAGCCAGCGCATCGCCTCGATCTCGACCTTGCTCTCCGCCAGGGGGAAGGCCACGCCCTGGTTGCGCGACAGTGGCCGGCCGAACGCGGTGCGGGAGCGGGCGTGCGCCACGGCGGCGTCCAGGGCGAACTCCGCCAGGCCGAGGCACTGCGCCCCGATGTAGGCCCGCCCGGCGTTGAGGAAGCTCATCGCCGCGAAGAAGCCGAGCCCGACCTCGCCGATGACGTGGTCGGCGGGGACGCGGGCGCCGTCGAGGAACAGCTCCGACGGGTGGGTGTCGGCGAGGGTCCACTGCGTCTTGCCGGCGCGGAACTGGTCGCGAGGGACGACGAACGCGGTGATGCCGCCGGCGGCGCGCTTCTCGGGGTCGGTGACGGCGAAGACCACGGCGAAGTCGGCCTTGTCCCCGTTGGTGATGTAGTGCTTGTGCCCGTCGATGACCCACGAGTCACCGTCGCGCCGGGCCCGGGTCCGGATCGCCTGGGCGTCGCTGCCCGCCTCGGGCTCGGTGAGCGCGAAGCACATGGACGCCTCGCCGCGGACGACGGGGCGCAGGTAGACGTCCTGCAGGTGCTCGGGGAGCTGGAGCAGCAAGGTGGAGGGCCCCGACGGGTTCGGCGGGGCGACCGCCATCATGGCCAGGCGCACCCCGCAGCGGGCGGCGTCCTCGACGAGCAGGGCCGTCCCGAGGGTGGACACGCCCCAGCCGCCGACGTCCTCCGGCAGGTAGCAGGCGTAGAACCCCTCCTGCGCGGCGCGCCGGCGCACCTGCTCGGCCGCGTCGTGCAGGCGGCCGTGGTCGGGCGTGCCGGACCAGTACTCCTCGGTCATGGACTCGTCGATCGGGCGTACCTCACGGTCGACGAAGGCGGCGAACGACGCGCGCAGGGCCTGCAGCTCTTCAGGGATGCGGAAGTCCACGTCACGAGCGTACGGGGCCGCCGCCCCGAGAGTCAGGTGACGTCACGGCGCTGGCTGGTGGCCACCGCGGCGACGGTGAGGACGACGGTGTAGCCCAGCAGGACCGCCGCCGCGAGCCACGGCGCCAGCATCTCCTGCTCGACGAAGGCCGACGCCTGCACGAGCGACGTCACGGCCCCGCCGGGGAGCCACCTGCCCACCGAGGGGAGGAACGCGACGAGCAGCGCCTCCACGAGGAGCACCCACACGAGCGCGCCCACCAGGGCCGCCACCTGGTTGCGGACCAGCGCGCCGACGGCCACGCCGAGCAGGGCGTACAGCACCATGCCGACCACCCCGCCGACCAGGATCGCGGCGAGGTGGCCGCCCGGCAGGGCGACCGCGTCCTTGGCCGCGAGGACCGGGACCGCCACGACGGCCACGGCGGCGGTCGCGACGGCCGCGAAGGCGGTGGTGACGAGGGCCGTCGCCACCAGCTTCGCGGCGACCACCCGGCCCCGGTGGGGCTGGGCCAGAAGGGTCGCGGAGATGGTCCGGTGCCGGTACTCCGTCGTCACCACGAGGACGCCGAAGACGAGGGTGAGCACGTACCCGCCCCCTGCGCTCGCCCAGACGTTGCGGACCCCCTGCTCGCTCTCCAGCCCGGGCACCATCTCGGACCCGGTCTGGCCCCGGGTCAGCTCGTCGAGGAACAGCAGCGCGAGCGCGTTGAGCAGCACGTAGCCCACGAGCACCGCGAGGACGACCACCCAGGTGCGGGTGGTGAGCACCTTCGCCAGCTCGGCGCGGACCTGCCGGGTCACGGCGCACCCGCCGCGTCGTCGCCGGTGAGGCGCAGGAAGACCTGCTCGAGGTCGTCCCGCCGTCGGTGCAGCCCGTGCAGCTCGACCGAGTGCTCGAAGGCGAGCCGACCGACCTGCGCCGGGTCGGCCCCGTGCACGACGACGTCCTCACCCTCCGGCGTGACCTCCAGCCCACCGGCCCGCAGCACGTCGGGCAGCCGTGGGTCGGGGCTGCGGACGACGACCGCAGCCCCCTGCGTGAGCTCGGTCAGCGGCCCGGCCCGGACCAGCCGGCCCCGGTCGATGATGACGACGTCGTCGACGGTCTGTGCCACCTCGGCGAGCACGTGGCTGGACAGCAGCACGGTGCGGCCGGTGCCGGCGACGTGCCGCAGGAACCCGCGCAGCCAGGCGATCCCCTCCGGGTCCAGCCCGTTGGCCGGCTCGTCGAGCACGAGCACCTGCGGGTCGCCCAGCAGCGCGGCGGCGAGCGCGAGCCGCTGCCGCATGCCGAGGGAGTATCCGGCCACCCGGCGGTCGGCCGCGTCCAGCATGCCGACCTGGGCGAGCGCTGCCTCGGCCTGGTCGGCGGGCAGCCCGGCGGCGACGGCGAGCGTGCGCAGGTGGTTGCGCCCGGTCCGGCCGGGGTGGAACCCGCTGGCCTCCAGGGCGGCGCCCACGGTCCGCGTCGGGTCGGGCAGCTGCGCGTAGGCGCGCCCGTCGAACGTGGCGCTGCCGCGCGTGGGGGAGACCAGGCCGAGCAGGCAGCGCAGCGTCGTGGTCTTGCCGGCGCCGTTGGGGCCGAGGAAGCCGGTCACCCGGCCTGGGGCCACCGTGAAGGTGAGGTCGTCGACGGCGGTGACCGGGCCGAAGTGCTTGGTGAGCCCGGCGACCTCGATCACGCCGACACGCTACCGGTGAGCCCCTCCAGGGTCGCGACCACGAGGGGCCCGAGCG
>JALOLN010000106.1 GCA_025455945.1 Actinomycetes bacterium | reverse complement strand
CGGGATCGGCGGTCGCAGCGCGGCCACGACCTTGCTGGCGTCGGCGATGACGACGAACCGGTCGGCCGCGGCCGCCACGACCTTCTCGCGGGTGTGCGCGCCGCCGCCGCCCTTGACCAGCCAGCCGTCCGGCGTCACCTGGTCGGTGCCGTCGATGGCGAGGTCGAGCCGGTCCAGCGACGTGAACGGCTCCACGTCCAGGCCGAGGCGGCGCGCCGCCTGCTCGGTCCGCGGGGACGTCGCCACGTAGCGCGCCGTCCGGCCGGACCGGGCCAGCGCCGCCAGCAGGTAGGCCACCGTCGACCCGGTCCCCAGCCCGACCGCCATGCCCTCCCCGACGAGGTCGGCGGCCGCCTCCGCCGCGACCCGCTTCTCGGTCTCGCTCGAGTCTGCGCCCACCGCGCCATCCTGGCGCAGCCCGCTCGGCACCGCGGGTCGGCGCGCAGTATTGACGGACGTCGATATGCCTGCCACCCTGGAGCCATCGACGAGACTCGATGGGGTGACGCGGACGTGGACACGAAGGACGAGGCGCTGCGCGAGCAGGTGCGCGAGCACTACGCGGCCGCGGCGCTGGCGGTGGTGGAGCAGGCCGGTGGCGGCTGCTGCGGGGGTCCCGCCGACTGCGCCCCGGTGGACGAGTTCGGCGCGGCCCGCTACGACGACGCTGCGCGGGCTGAGCTACCGCTGGCGGCGGTCACCGCCAGCCTCGGCTGCGGTAACCCGACGGCGGTCGTCGAGCTGCGCCCGGGTGACACCGTGCTCGACCTGGGCTCCGGCGGCGGCATCGACGTGATCCTGTCGGCCCGCCGGGTCGGGCCGGAGGGCCGGGCGTACGGCCTGGACATGACCGACGAGATGCTCGCGCTGGCTCGGCGCAACGCCGCCGAGGCCGGGGTCGACAACGTCGAGTTCCTGCGGGGGCACATCGAGGCCATCCCGCTCCCGGCGGCGAGCGTCGACGTCGTCATCTCCAACTGCGTCGTCAACCTCAGCACCGACAAGCCCACGGTCTTCCGCGAGATGCTCCGCGTGCTGCGGCCAGGTGGTCGGGTCGGCATCTCCGACGTCGTGGCCGAGGACCGCCTCGACGCCGTCGACCGGGCGGAGCGGGGGGCCTTCGTCGGGTGCATCGCCGGGGCGCTGTCGGTGCAGGAGTACGTCGAGGGGCTCACCGCCGCCGGCTTCGTCCACCCCACGGTCGAGCTGACCCACGAGGTTGCCGACGGCATGCACGGTGCGGTCGTCCGCGCTCGCAAGCCGGCGTGAGCGGTGTGCACGGTCGGCCCGGGCAGGTACCCTGGGAGCGACAACTGCACAGGGGGTGAACGGTTTCGACTTCGGACGTCGAAACAGGGGAAGCGGGCCGAGGAGGCCGGGGCTGATCTCGTGAACCATGCCCTGGAAACCAATAAGCGCCAATTCCAACCGCGCTGACTTCGCCCTCGCTGCCTAGCAGCAGGGACTAGCCGAAGTCCGTCAGCCCGGGGTCGCCTCCGACCCGGATGCTGGCGTCGCCAGGAGGCTCCACCCGAGGGTCCGGTCGCGGGACCCTCGGGAAAACCCCACAGCGACTGAGCCTGTCGACGACTTGCCTGCATGAGAGTCGGGGCTGAGAAAAGCAGAGCAGGCTGCGCCCGGAGAAGCCCTGTATCCACGCCGAAGGACCCGGGTTCGATTCCCGGCACCTCCACCGAGCACCGGCGTCGCCCGAGACCGCCGGGCGCCCTACTCGACCGTGAGCTCGATCGGCACCGCCTTGAGCGCCTGGCTGACCGGGCAGCCCTCCTTGGCCGCGGCAGCGGCAGCGGCAAAGCCGTCGGCGTCCAGGCCAGGGACGTCGCCGGAGACGAACAGCCGGATCCCGGTGATGCCCGTCCCCGGCTGGAAGTCGACCTCCGCCCGGGTGCGCAGGGCGGTCGGCGGTGTCCCGGCCTGGGCCAGCCCGTGCGACAGGGCCATCGAGAAGCAGGCCGAGTGCGCGGCTGCGATGAGCTCCTCGGGGCTGGTGCGGCCGTTCGGCTCCTCGGCGCGCGACGGCCAGGTCACGTCGCAGGACCCGAGCCCGCTGGAGTCGAAGGTGACGGTCCCGGATCCCTCCATGAGCGATCCGGACCAGGAGGTGCTGGCGTGGCGGGTGGTGGGCACGGTGGTCCTCCTCGTTGGGCCGTTCAGTCGCTGACAACCCGAGCGTAGGGTCCAGGAGGGCCCGACCGAAGGGGAGCCGCCGTGGCCGCGCCGCACCCACCCGACGAGGACGTCGACCTGGTCGGATCGGCCCTGCTCCGCAACGTCCGGCTGGTGCCGGTAGGAGGCGGCCCGGTGGCCGGCCCGCAGGGTCCTGTCGACGTGTTCGTCCGGGCCGGCGTCGTGACGCAGGTCGGGCCAGGCTTGGCCGCCCCCCCGGGTGTGGACGTCCACGACGCGGCCGGGCGGTGGGCGGTCCCCGGCCTGTGGGACGCGCACGTGCACCTGGTGCAGTGGGCGACGAACGCCGGACGGCTGGACCTCAGCGGCACGCGCAGCGTCGAGGAGGTGCTGGACCGGGTCCGAGCCCACCTGCGGGGGGGCGCGGCAGCCGGTTCGGGCCTGGTGCACGGCTTCGGCCACCGCCCGGCGACCTGGGCGGCGCAGCCCACGGTCGCGGCGCTGGACGCCGTCACCGGTGGCCGGCCGACCGTCCTGGTCAGTGCGGACGTGCACAGCGGCTGGCTGAACACCGCGGCGCTGGACCAGCTCGGGCTGGGCCGACGCGACGATCCGGTCATCGAGGACGAGTGGTTCGCTGTCTGCGCCCGGCTCGGCACGTGGCCCGCACTGGCCGAGGTGGCGGAGCGCAGCGTCCCGGCCGCCGTCCGGGACGCCGCGGCCCGCGGCGTCGTCGGCGTGGTCGACATGGAGTTCGCCCCCAACGCCACGCGCTGGCCGGAGCGGGTCGCACGGGGCGTCGACCAGCTGCGGGTGCGCACGGCGACCTACCTGGACGGCCTGGACGCCGTGCGGGCCGCGGGGCTGCGCACCGGCCAGCGGCTGCCCGGCGGACGCGGTCTGCTCACCATGGGCCCGCTGAAGGTCATCGCCGACGGCTCGCTCAACACCCGCACCGCCTGCTGCGCCGAGCCGTACGCCGACGCCGACCAGCTGGCCGAGCCCCGCGGCCGGCTGAACGTCACCCCGGACGCACTGGTGGCCCTGCTGCGTCGCGCTCGCGACGCCGGGCTGGGCGCGGCCGTGCACGCGATCGGGGACGCCGCGGTCACGGTGGCCGTGGACGCCTTCGGCGCAGCCGGGGCGGCCGGCTCGATCGAGCACGCCCAGCTGGTCCGGCTCGCGGACCTGCCCCGCATGCGCGCGCTGGGCCTCACGGTCAGCGTCCAGCCCGCGCACCTGCTCGACGACCGGGACGTCGCCGAGCAGTGCTGGCCCGACCGGACCGGCCGGTGCTTCGCGCTGCGCGCGATGCTGGGCGCCGGACTGCGGCTGGTCCTCGGCTCGGACGCGCCCGTGGCGCCGCTAGACCCCTGGCTGGCCATGGCCGCGGCGGTGCACCGCAGCGGTGACGAGCGGGCGCCCTGGCACCCCGAGCAGCAGCTGACGCCCGCCGAGGCGCTGGCGGCGAGCACCGACGGGCAGCCCACGGTTGGCGTCGGCAGCCTCGCCGACCTCGCCCTGCTGGACGCTGACCCGCTGGCCCCGGCAGGCTCGGCGCGGGAGGCCGCCGCCGGGCTGCGCCGAATGCACGTGGCGGCGACGTTCGTCGCCGGGCGACCGACCCACCTCGATCTGTAGACGGAGGGCGCGATGACCCAGATGCGGGCGGTGCTGTACGACCGCACCGGACCGGCCCCCGAGGTCCTCACCGTGGCCGAGGTGGATCGGCCCGAACCCGGGCCCGGCGAGGTGCGGGTCAGGGTCGCGCTGTCCGGCATCAACCCGGTCGACGTCAAGGTCCGCGGCGGGGCCATCCCACGCCGGGTCGACGGCCCGCTGGTGCCGCACGACGACGGGGTCGGGGTCATCGACGCGGTGGGTGCCGGGGTGGACGAGGGCCGGGTCGGTCAGCGGGTCTGGCTGTGGCTGGCGGCGGTGGGCGGTCGGTGGGGGACCGCTGCGGAGTGGGTGGTCGTCCCGGCCGCGCAGGCGGTGCCGCTGCCCGACACGGCGTCCGACGAGCTCGGGGCCTGCCTCGGGGTGCCGGCGCTGACCGCGCACCAGTGCGTGCTCGGCGACGGGCCGGTCAGCGGCCGGACCGTGCTCGTCCAGGGTGGCGCCGGCGCGGTCGGGCACTTCGCCGTCCAGCTGGCCCGCTGGTCGGGCGCCCGGGTCCTCGCCACGGTGGGGTCGGCGGCCAACGCCGTGCTGGCCCGGCAGGCGGGGGCGCACGCCGTCGTCGACCACCGGGACACCGACGCCACGGCGCAGCTGCAGGCGATCGCACCGGTGGTCGACCGCATCGTCGAGGTCGCCCTGGTGGACAACTTCGCGCGCGACCTCGCGCTGTCGAGGCCGGGGACGACGATCGTCACCTACGCCAGCGACGGCAGGGACCTCCAGCTGCCGCTGCGCGCGTGCATGAACGCCTGCGTGACGCTGCGCTTCATGCTGCTGTACGCGATCCCGGAGCAGGCGCGGCTCGACGCCGTGCGCGACGTCAGCGCCGCCCTCGCCGACCGGGCGCTGGCACCGCTGCCCGTCCGCCACTACTCCCTGGACGACGCCGCTGCCGCGCACGAGGACGTCGAGGCCGGCCGCGGGGGCAAGGTCGTGCTGGACCTGCGCGGCTGACGTGGCCCGGCTCAGCTCGCGGGACCGCGCGAACCTGCCCGACCGGGCGTTCGCGTACGTCGACTCCACCGGCCGTCGGCGGCTGCCGATCCACGACGCGGCCCACGTCCGCAACGCCCTGGCCCGCTTCGACCGGGTGGTGTTCGAGTCGGACGAGGCCAAGGACCGGGCCCGGCAACGGCTGCTCAGCGCGGCGAAACGGCACGGGATCATGCCCGTGGGCTTCCTGACCAGCCAGCTGCGCGCAGCGCGCGGCGCGGTGCTGCCCAGCGGGGCCGTGACGTTCCTGCTCACCGACATCGAGGGCTCCACGGGGCTGCTGCACCGGCTCGGGGACGGCTACGCGGACCTCCTGCGGTCGGTACGGCGGCTCACCGACGACACCGTCCGGTCCCACGGCGGGGCCCGGGTCGACGCCCACGGCGACGAGTACTTCGCCGTGTTCGACCGGCCCGCGGCCGCCCTGGCCGCAGCGGTGGCGCAGCAGCGGGCCCTGGCCGAGCATCCCTGGCCGGCCGGCCTCGACGTCCGGGTCCGTGCGGGGGTCCACAGCGGCCGGCCGACGCTCACCGACTCTGGGTACGTCGGCCTGTCCGTCCACGCCGTGGCACGGATCTGCTCGGTCGCGCACGGCGGTCAGGTCCTCGTGTCCGGTCAGACCGTCGCCGCCGTGGGGGAGCTTCCCGAGGGACTGGGGCTCACCGACCTCGGCAGCCATCGGCTGGCCGGCCTACCCGGTGAGGAGCGGCTCTTCCAGGTAGTCGCCGCGGGGCTGGGTCAGCAGTTCCCGCCGCTGCGGGTCCTCCGCTAGCCGGCGTCGGTGAGGAGGCGGTCGACCTGGGCGAGGGCGTCCGCCGGGGAGTCCGCCGGCCGGGGGCCCCCCGCGGGCAGGTCCCAGCAGCCGAGCGCGACGACGGGCACGGCGGTGCGCACCGCGAGCGCCACCTCGGAGAGCGTGCCCCACGAGCAGCCGACCGCGACGACGACGTCCGCGCAGCGCACCAGCAGCCCGTTGCGCAGCTCGCCGAGCCCGGTGGGCAGGGCGTAGGTGTGCGCCGGGTCGGCGGCGGCCCGGTCCAGCCCCGGCAGGATGGCGATCGACACCCCGCCCGCCTCGGCCACCCCGGTGGCGGTCGCGGCCATCACCCCGCCGTGCCCCCCGGTGAGGACGACGACGCCGCGCTCGGCCAGCCCGCGGCCCACCTCCCGCGCCCACGCCGCCTGCTCGGGCGTCGCGGTGCCGGGACCGACGACCGCCGCGTACCCCCGGGCGGTCACGTCAGCACCGCCCCCGCCACGACGAAGTACAAGACGATCGAGAGCAGGTCCTGGACGACGGTGGCGAGCGGGCCTGCACCGAACGCCGGGTCCGTGCCGAATCGCCGCAGCACCCCTGGCAACAGCATCGCGACCGCCGTGGCCACGGCGCACGCCAGCAGCAGCGAGACCGCGACGACGACGGCGAGGTCGGCCGAGCCGGTGACCAGCTCGGTCGCGAGTCCCGCCAGCCCGCCGAGGACGACACCGATGAGCAGGCCGGTGAGCACCTCCGACCAGACGATCCGGCGGATCGAGACGCCCACCGACATGCCCCGGATCACCAGCGTCTCGGTCTGGGTGCCCACTGCGTCGGCCAGGTAGACGATGCCGGGCAGGAAGAACGCCAGCCGCACGTCCTGCGCCAGCTGCTCCTCGAAGCCGCCGACCACGAGCGCAGCCAGGGCGGAGCCGACCAGGCCGATGAGCAGCCAGGGCACCCGGTGCCACAGCCGCGCGGCGACCGGCTCCTCCGTGACGTGGCGCGTGGACGACGTCGAGGCCAGGAAGCCACCGAGGCGCGCGAGGTCCTCGTCATGCTCCTGCAGCAGCACGCCGAGCAGCCGGGTCGGGGGCACCAGACCGCGGAAGGACCCGTCGGCCCCGACCACGGCGAGGCTGCCCTCGCCGTGCCGCACCGCCTTCCACGCCGCGACCTCCTCGTCGACGGTGTGCGCCACCACGGGCGGGTCGGCGTCCATCAGGTCGTGCGCCCGCGCGTCGGAGGGGGCGGCGAGGAC
>JALOLN010000105.1 GCA_025455945.1 Actinomycetes bacterium | reverse complement strand
CTCGCCGACCTCGACCTGGCGGACGCCGTGCGTGCGGCGGCCGGCACCGACCTGGCGGCGGTCCTCGTCGCCCCTGCGCTCCCGGTCGACATCAGGCACAACTCGAAGATCGACCGGGCCCGGGTGGCCCGCTGGGCGGAGGCGGTGCTGGCCGGCGAGCGGGTCCGTCAGCCGTGAGGGTCCTGGTCACCGGCGCCAGCGGACTGCTCGGCTCGGGGGTCGCCACCGCGCTGCGCGACCGTGGTGACGACGTCACGGTCCTCCAGCGCCGCAGCGCGGCCCTCGGCGGAGTCCGCGAGGTGCTCGGGGACGTCGCGGACCCCGACGCGGTCCGCGCCGCGGTCTTTGGGCAGGACGCCGTCGTCCACCTGGCCGCGAAGGTGTCGATGACCGGCCCGTGGCGGGACTTCGCCGCGACCAACATCGGCGGGACCGCCAACCTCCTCGAGGCCTCCCGGTCCGCCGGGGTGGGCCGCTTCGTCCAGGTCTCCTCGCCGTCGGTCGCGCACGGCGGGGCCTCGCTGCAGGGGGCGGCGGCCGAGCCGGCGGCCCCAGGGTCCGCCCGCGGGCGCTACGCCCGCAGCAAGGCCACCGCCGAGCTGGCGGCCCTCGGCGCCGACGGGCCCGGGTTCGCCGTCGTCGCGGTCCGGCCGCACCTGGTGTGGGGTCCGGGCGACACCCAGCTGGTCGGCCGGATCGTCGAGCGGGCCCGGACCGGGCGGCTGGCGATCGTCGGCGACGGCACCGCGCTGATCGACACCACGTACGTCGACAACGCCGTCGAGGCCCTCGTGGCCGCGCTGGACCGGGCCGCCGCCGCCCACGGCCAGGCGCTGGTCGTCACCAACGGTGAGCCGCGCCCGGTCGGTGAGGTGCTCACCCGGCTGTGCCTGGCGGCCGGGGTCGAGCCACCACAGCGGCACGTCCCCTTCCGGGTGGCCCGGGCCGCCGGCGCCCTGGTCGAGCTGGCCTGGTCGGCCAGCCGCCGCTCCGCCGAGCCCCCGATGACCCGGTTCCTGGCCGAGCAGCTGGCCACCGCCCACTGGTTCGACCAGCGGCGCACCCGGGAGGTCCTCGGCTGGTCCCCCCGGGTCGGCCTGGCGGAGGGCTTCGCCCGGCTGGCCGCCTGGTACGCCACCCGCCCCTGACCGCGGCCGCCGGCCGGCCCCGTCTCCGACCCGTGGCGGTGACGATGTGGTCGCCAGGGCGGCCACCTCGTCACCGCGACGGGAGGGTCCGGGCGAGGCTGGTCAGCAGGGCGACGACGCCGGGCGGCCCGGGCACCACCAGGTCGGCCTCGGCGGCCACCTCCGGGGTCTCGGTGCTGGCGCTGGCCACGGTGAGCCCGGGCACGCCGGCCAGCCGCAGCCGCCGGACCGCCTCGAAGGCCGCCAGGTCCCCGAGGTCGTCGCCGGCGAACAGCACCGAGCGGGCCCGCCTCTCCCGGACCAGCGCCTCGAGGGCCAGCCCCTTGTCCGCGCCGGGCGGGCGCAGCTCCAGCACCAGCCGGCCCGGGTCCAGCCGCAGCCCGTGCCGGGCGGCGAGCTGCTCCAGGGCCGGGCGGACGGCGTCCAGGGCGGCCGGCGGGTCGGCGGTGCGCCGGGTGTGCACCGCCAGGGAGCCGCCCTTGTCCTCGACGTAGGTCCCGGCCGGGGCCCCCGCGACCACGTCGGGCAGCGCGGCCCGGACGGCGTCCAGGCCGGGAGCCGGTACGGGCGCCGACGTGGTGCCGGCCGACGCGCCGGGCCAGCGCTGGGCGCCGTACAGGCCGAGGACGACGATGCCCGGCACCCGGCCCAGGTCGGCCAGGTGCACGGCGGCGGCCGCTGGGCGCCCGGTGACGACGGCCACCGAGCCGACGACGCCCGCCACCGCCACCAGGGCGTCGATCGCCCCCGGCGCCGGGAGGGCCTGGTCGGGGTGCTCGACGATGGGGGCGAGGGTGCCGTCGTAGTCGCAGGCCACCAGCGCCCGGCCCGGCTCGGCGAGCAGCGCGGCCAGGCCCTCCCGGCCGGCGGCGGTCCGTGGCTGCGGCAGCACCCTCATGCGCTCAGGCGTACGGGTCCGCGGTGAGGACCACCGTGAGCCGGTCGGTGAGCATGCCCTTGACCCGCGGCCGGATGCGGTCGACGCCGAGCTCGCGGGCGAGCGACCGGGCCGCCGCCTCCTTGCCGGTGGGGTAGTACACCGTCGTCGTCGGCACGGTGCCGTACCAGTTGCCGACGCCGGTGACGGTCCAGCCGGCACGCCGCAGCTGCGTCGCGACGCGTGCGGCCAGCCCCGTCTGGCGGGTCTGGTTGAGGACGACGACCCTGGCCCGCACCACCGGCAGGACCGTCGCGGACGGCGTCGCGGTGGCGGTGGGCCTCGTCGTCGGGGTGGGGCTGGCGCTCGGCGACGCGGAGGGGGGGACCGACGGTGTCACTGTGGGGGTGGGCGTCGGCGTCGGCGTGGGCGACACCGGGGTGGGCGTCGGGGTGGGCCGGGGTACCGGCACCGTCGGCCGCGGCGTGGGGGCGGCCGACTCCCCCGGACCGGGGCCGAGCCACCCGATGACGCCGATGACGACCGCGAGGACGGAGAGGGCCACGACCAGCCCGGGCAGCAGGTAGCTGGAGACCCCGGGGCGGGCCCGGTGCGAGCCGCCCTGGCGACGGCTCGGCGTGCCGTCGCCGGACACGGGGCCGGCGCCGGTCAGGCCTCGAAGCCCAGGCGCCGGGCCGAGCGGGCCCGCTGCCGTGCGGCTCGCAGCCGCCGCAGCCGCTTCACCAGCATCGGGTCGAACGCCAGGGCCTCGGGCCGGTCGATGAGCGCGTTGAGCACCTGGTAGTAGCGGGTGGCCGACATGTCGAACAGCTCACGGATCGCCTGCTCCTTGGCGCCCGCGAACTTCCACCACTGGCGCTCGAACTCGAGCACCCGCCGGTCCCGCTCGCTGAGCCCGGCCGGTGCGGCTGCGCCGGTGACGGCGTTCGCAGCGTCCATGGGGGCTCCCCTCGTCGGTGGGGCCGGCTCCTGCATCTGCCCACAGTCTGAGTGCGGCCCGGGCTTCCCCTCCCGGGCCGCGGCGCCATCGTACGACCGAACCACACCGATGTCATTCATCCCGGCGTGTTGGGCCAGCCGCCGTCCGTTCGGGTGCCCAACTAGGACAAGTGGTACCGTTTCTGGTACCGACCCCGGAGGAGTCCATGGCCATCACCGCCAGCGAGGCGCGCAAGAACCTCTTCCCGCTCATCGAGAAGGTCAACGAGGACCGGACGCCCATCGAGATCACCTCTCGGCGGGGCGACGCCGTCCTGCTCTCCCGGGCCGACTACGACGCCCTGGAGGAGACCGCGCACCTGCTCCGGGTCCCGGCCAACGCCAAGCGGCTGCTCGAGAGCCTGCAGCAGGCCGGCACCGGACAGCGCGAAGCACACGACCTCGTGCGGTGAGGCTCGTCTTCACCCCCCACGGCTGGCAGGACTACACCTACTGGCTCACCGCCGACCGCAGCATGCTCAAGCGGATCAACCGTCTCATCGACGACGCCGTGCGCGATCCCACCAGCGGGATCGGCAAGCCCGAGCCCCTGCGGCACCTGCTCGCCGGCGCCTGGTCACGCCGCATCACCGAGGAGCACCGCCTGGTCTACCTCGTCGACGGCGACGACCTCGTCATCCTGCAGGCGAGGTTCCACTACCAGTAGCCCCAAAGGCGTCAGCGCGACCGGACGGGCGCGGCTGACGTGACCTTCGTCACTGGCCGGCGGTGGCCGCCGACCGCACCCTGGGACCATGCTCGACTACCTCGTCGACATCCAGCGGGTCCGCCAGTACTTCAACCACGTCACGCGCAGCCGACAGGTGCTCGATGCGGTGCGCGCGGACACCGGGTTCCTCGACCAGGTGCGCCGCGGGCTGCTGCCGCTGCCGACCGACCGCCACCCGGAGCCGGCGGACCCGTTCCCGCCGTTCTCCCCCCGTCCCCTTCCCGACCTCGCCGGGCGGCGGGTCGCCGTCGTGGCGTCCGGCGGCAGCGGCGCGCTGGCGTCGGTGCTCGGCGTGGTCCGGGCGCTGGACGAGGCCGGAGCACCGCCGGTCGCCTACGGCGTCTGCTCCGGCTCGGCGCTGTTCGGCCTGCCGCTGGCGGCCGGACGCTCCGTGGACGAGGTGGCCCGGTTCACCCTCGGCCTGCGGCCCGCCGACTACCTCGACGCGGACTGGCTGGCGCTGGCCACCATGCCGCTCCGGCTCGGCCGCGGCTGGGCCGGCGTCGTCCGCGGTGCCAAGCTCGAGACGGTGTTCCGCGAGTTCCTGGGCGACATCACCCTGGGCGAGCTGACGACGCCGTGCTGGCTGCCGATCTGGAACATCGAGCAGAACCGGCTGGAGTACCTCGGCCCGGACACCCACCCCGACCTCCCGGTCGCCCGCGCGGTGCGGATGGCCGTGGCGCTGCCGCTGGCGATCCAGCCCAACCCGCTGGACGGCGGCTACTGGCTCGACGGCGGGATCGTCGACATCTTCCCCGCCGAGCCGTTCGTCACCGCGGACCGCTGCGACCTCGCGGTGGTGGTCAACTGCTTCTACCCGCCCGGGCTGGACGCCGTCCAGGAGGTGGGCTGGCACCTGCGGCCGTGGAGCATCCTGCACGTGGCCAGCCAGACGCGGACGATGCAGCACCTGCAGCTGGCCCGGCGCAGCCTGGCCGCCCTGGACGCGGCGACCGAGGTGCTGCTCGTCGAGCCAGTGCCGTACGACAAGGTGCACGGCGCCGGGCTCTACGGGCAGTTCCTCGACAACCGCGAGTGGGCCACCTTCGCCCGCGAGGGCTACGACGTGACGACGTCCGCCCTGCGAGACCGCGCACCGGTCAGACGCTCCACGTCACGGGTGGCACGTTCCGTCTGACCGGCTGGTCAGGCGGCGGCCGACGGGGACGGCGAGGCCTGTCCCCGGCCGAGGCCCCCGTGCCGGCCCTTCATCGCCGAGACGTCGCCGACGTGCAGGGCGGTCGGGGTGCCGCCGTCCTCCACCGCGCGGACGACGACCTCGTCGCCGGCCGAGATCGCGGTGATGCCGTCGCTCTCGGCATGGACGATCGTGGCTGAGGTGACGTCGTAGGTGGCGACGTGACCGTCGGTGCTCTTCACGGTGATCGACGTCGCGCTGACCTTGGTCACCTCGCCGCGCTGCATGAGCACGGTCTGGTAGCCGTCCCCGTCGGCGTCCGGGACGACGAGCTCGCCGCGCACGGCGCCGCCACCCCCGAGCATCCCGTGCCCCATCCGGCCGCGGTGGCCAGCACCGTCGCCGTCCCTGTCGCCGTCACCCCGGCCCCAGCCCGGCGTGCCCGGCGCCGAGGACGGTGCGGGCGTCGGCGTCGCGCTGTCGTCCGCCGCGGCGATGCCCACGGCCGCGGCACCCACGACTGCGGCCGCGACGCCGACGAGGGCCACCCCGGCGACCCGCCGGCCCGACCGCCGCCGCGGCTCGGCCGGGGTCGGTGACTCCAGCACCTCGCCGGTGAACGGGTTCGTGTTGTCCATGCCGCAACGCCGCCTTTCCGAGGTTCTTCGACGCCTCCAGGATCACCCCTGCGCGGGCCGACGAGGTGCCGTCAGGCCTGTGGAGTCCCTGTGAGTTCCCAGACGACGCCGTCCGGGGTGTCGCGGACCTCGACCCCCACGGCCGCGAGCCGGTCCCGCACCCGGTCCGACGCGGCGAAGTCGCGGTTGGCCCGCGCTGCGGCCCGGGCCTCGAGCAGCAGCTCCACGTAGGGCGCCGCGACGTCCCGCGGGTCGCGCACCCCGACCGCCGCGACCTCCCCGAGCCGGACGACCAGGGCGCGCAGCACGCGGCGGGCGTAGGGCGCGTCGTCGCTCTGCAGGGTGTCGGCCCCCCAGGCGTGGATGGCCTCCTCCACGGCCAGGACGGCGGCGACGCAGCCGTCGGCGTCCCGCGCCGCCAGGGCCCGCTCGAAGTCGTCCCTGGCCCGGTCGGCGTCCGACCGCAGCGAGGGCTGCGCACCGCCCTGCTCCGACCCGGCGGCCGTCGGGCCCTCGTCGGCCGCCGGTGCCACGACGGCGGCCCGCCGGGGTCCGAGGTCCGCCCCGTGCAGCAGCGCGGCGAGGTCGTCGAACGTCAGGGTGGTGCCGGCCGGCACCTGCCGGGACACCCCTCGCCGGCGCAGCGTCACCGTGCCGTTGCCGGCGACCGTCGCGGTCCGCGCCACGGCGTCCAGCAGCAGCGCGGTGTGCTCGTCGACGCCGAGGACGCCGACGTCGTCGGGCAGCTCGGCCTCGAGCAGGGCCAGCCGCTCCTCGCCCAGGTAGCAGAAACGGGTGTCGTGGGTGCCGCCCTCGGCGTTGTCGTAGTGCGGGATGACGACCGCCCGCAGGCCCGTGACCGTCCCGAGCAGGTCCAGCCCCTCGACCCAGTGCGGGTCCTCGCCGACCTTGTAGATCTCGTAGACCGGGATCGCGTGGGTGCCGAGGGTGACCGCGGCGGCGCTGCCCATGACGAGGGTCCCGCCCCGCGTGACGACGTCCGCCAGCGCCACCGGCACGGGGGTGCCCAGCCACTGCCGCAGCGCGTACGTCGGGCTGCCCGGCCCGGCGAAGGCCCACCGCGCCCGGTGCAGCAGGGCGAGGGTCCGCTCCTTCTCCAGCGTCGGCAGGTCACGGTGCGGCCAGCTGGCCACCTCGACCTGGCGGCCGACGCTGTCGGCGAAGTAGGCCACCGTGCGCTCCACCAGCTCGGCGGCGTTGCGCTGGAACGCGAACGGGGTGTCGAGCAGCACGGCGGGGCCCTCGCCGCTGCCGGCGAGCACCTCCGCTGCGGCGAGCAGCTGCAGGTCGGCCGCCAGGCGGTCCGGCTGCTGCGCGTGCAGGTCGTGGTCGGCGCCGGCGTACCAGCGGACCTCCGCGTGGGCCAGGGCGGCCTGCGCCTCCAGCACCTCGGGCCGGGCGTCGGACGGCTCCCCCTCGGCCGGGACGGCGGCGGCGAGGAGCACCGGGACGTCGACGAGGGGGTAGAGCTGGCGCGGGTCCTCGTCCCACATCGACCGCAGGATGCTGCGGTGGTGCTCCCGGGCGAGCCGGGCCCGGACCGTCCCGTCGGGCAGCTCCGTGAAGTTGGCCAGGCTGCCCAACCGGCCCTCCTCGGGCCAGTCCGCGTGCCACCGGGCGGCGCGGGCGTGCAGCTCGGCCACGGTCACCCCCTCGAAGCTGGGCGGGGCGAGCACGGCCCAGCACTCGTCGACGTCGGTGAACCGGGCCCGCAGGCGCAGCCAGCCGCCGTCGACGAGGGCCAGCGCCGCCACGCCACCGTGCCGGGCGGCGAGGGTCAAGACGACGTTGCCGCCCCAGGACTGCCCGGCGACGACCGGGGTGCGGCCGCCGGTCAGTCCGAGCACGCCGCACAGCCGGGCGAGGTCGGCCGCGGCGGTCGCGGTGTCGTACCCGTCAGGGGTCTGCTCGGAGCGGCCGTGCCCGCGCAGGTCGACGGCCACCCCCTCGTGCCCGGCGGCCGCCAGCCGCCGGCCGACGCCGTCCCACAGCCGGGCGTTGGACGCCAGCCCGTGGACCAGCAGGAACGGCCGGCCGGCGCCGTCGGCGCAGCGCAGCGCCAGCCGGGGGCCGTCCGGCAGCGCGACCTCGCCGTCGTGGAGCATCCCTGGACCATAGACGTTCGCCCACGGGACCGGTCGTGCCGGTCGCATAGGCTGGCTGCGTGAGCATCCCGGGTGTGCGGCGGTTCGTCGCGGCGCTGGTCGCCGTGGCCGCCGTGGCGTGCGCCGGGCTGCTCACGATGCCGGCGACGTCGCTGGCCGTGACCGACGGCACGCCGCGCGCGCCGAGCGTCCACCAGACGGCGCAGGGGCTGCCCGCGGCGATGCACCAGGTCCGGCGGACGACGACCGATCCCGTCGACGGGCACCCGCTGGCGCTGCGCGCGGACTCCGGGTCGGTCGACGCGGACGTCGCGGCAGGGCCCCTCCCCGGCCGCCTCGCCGACCGCCCCGAGCAGTCGGCAGCGCTGGCGCGCGCGTCCGACCGCGCACCCCCGACCGGGGCCTGACGCCGCGTCGACCACGCGTCGGCGTCCCGCCGTCCTGACGCGCCGCCCCCCGGGCCCGCGCGTCCCCCGTGCACCACCGGCGCCGGTCCGGCGCACCCCTACGGAGGATCCGTGAACACCGGTACGCACACCCAAGGCCTGGGCGCGCAGCGCGCCCGCCACCTGCTCGAGTCCCACCGCGACGCCCGGCACCAGCAGCTGCTCGACCTCACCCGGCTGCCGGTCGACGAGCGCGAGCCGGCCGACGAGGCCGTCATCGAGACCACGCTGCAGGTGCTGGCCGAGATCGACCTCGCGCTGGGCCGCCTCGGTGCGGGCCGCTACGGCGTCTGCACCGAGTGCGGTCGCCCCCTCCCCACCGAGCGTCTCGAGGTGCTCCCGTACGCGGCGACGTGCGTGGACTGCACGCCCGGCGCGGGCAGGTGACCGCCGTGCTGCGGCGGCGGCCCACCTTGCGGGGCCACCGCGCGGCGCAGGGGTGCGCGGTCGACGTCGGCACGGCACGGACCCGGATCGCCGTCCCCGGCCGCGGCCTGCTGCTCGACGAGCCCACTCTGCTGGCCTACGGCCGCGCCGGCGTCGTCGTGGCCGTCGGCTCGGCGGCCCAGCAGGCCGCCGCGAGCGGCCCGGTGCGGCTGGTCCGGCCGGTCCGCCACGGTACGGTCACCGACCCGGTCGGCTGCGTGCACCTGCTGCGCTCCCTCATGGCCGAGGCCGAGATCGAGGCCCGGCAGGGACTGACGATCGCGATCGGGGTCCCGGTCGCGGGGCTGGCGAGCGACGTCTCGGTGGCGGTCGGGGTCGCCGCCTCGGCAGGCCGCGGCACGGTGGTCCCGGTGGAGTCGTCGCTCGCCGCGGCGATCGGGGCGGGCACCGATGTCAGCGAGGAGGCCACCACGCTGGTCTGCGACGTCGGCGTGGGCCTCGTCGAGGTGGCGGCCGTGGGGTCCGGGCGGGTGCTCGCGTCGACCCAGGTGCCGCTGGGCCTGCCCGACGTCGTGGACGACGTGGACCGGGTGCTGCGCCGCGTCGCGACGGCGCTGGTCGGCGTCCTGGACGACCTGCCGCACGCGGTGGCCGCCGACCTCGTGGCCCGGCCGCTGCTGCTCGTCGGCGGCGGGGGGCTGCACCCCGGCTTCGCCGACCAACTGGCCGCGGCCTGCCGCCTGCCGGTGGTCGTGGCCCCCCGACCGAGGGCGGCCGTGGTCGAGGGGCTGGGTGCCTGCCTCGGCTGAGTCGTGGCAGGGTGTGCCCATGCGCGAGGTGCAGGGCAAGCGGGTGCTCGTCACGGGTGGGGCGGCCGGGATCGGGCTGGCCATCGCCGAGTCGTTCGGGACACGCGGCGCGGAGGTCGTGCTCGCCGACCTGGACGAGGTGTCGGCGCACCGGGCGGCGGAGGCGCTGCGCGACCGCGGGATCCGGGCCACCGGCTATCGTCTCGACGTCACTGACGTCGACGAGGTGGCGGCGCTCCGCGACCGGGTGACGGCCGAGCTCGGACCGATCGACGTTCTGGTCAACAACGCCGGGACGGTCGCGGGCGGGGCGTTCACCGACGTCCCCGTCGAGGCGCACCAGCGGACGCTGCGGGTGAACACCGAGGGCCCGGTCGTCGTCACGCACGCCTTCCTCCCCGGCCTGGTGGCGCGGCCCGAGGCCCACGTCGTCACCGTGGCCAGCGTCGCCGGCTGGGGGCCCGCGCCGTTCGGGGTCGCCTACGGCGCCAGCAAGTGGGGCGCCGTCGGCTTCAGCGAGTCGCTGCGCCTGGAGCTGGCCCAGCTCGGCCACCGCCACGTCGGCGTGACGGTCGTGTGCCCGAGCGTGGTGGACACCGGGCTGTTCGAGGGCGTCCCGCCGCTGAAGCTCACCCGGGTCCTGACGCCCGCGGAGGTCGGCGAGGCGACGGTCCACGGGGTCCTGCACGGCCGGGCGATCGTGCTCGTCCCGTGGCTGTCCAAGATCGCGCCCGCGCTGCAGGCGCTGCCCCGGCCGCTGTACGACCGCACCGTCGGCCTGTTCGGCGGCCCCCGCATGATGGCCACCTGGCGCGGCCACTCCGCCGCGGACGACAGCACCGCCCCCCTGCGCCCTACGGGACCGTAGGGCGCAGGTCTGTGGCCGCCCGCCGCGGGGCGCGGACCAGCCGCACCGACTCCGGCAGGCCACCGACCTCGAACCCGTCGGCCGTCACCTCCAGGGACACCCGGCCCCCCGCGAGGGCGACGTGGTCGAAGCGCAGCGGCAGGTAGGCCCCCGGCACCGCCGGGGCCAGCCGCACCTCCCCGAACGGCACCCACGGGTCGAACCGGAGCAGGCTGCGCAGCAGCTGCACCGGCGCGGCCGCGGCCCAGGCCTGCGGCGAGCACGACGTCGGGTAGGGCACCGGCGAGGCGAACTCCGACCGGTCGAACCCGCAGAACAGCTCGGGCAGCCGGCCGCCGAAGTGCTCGGCGGCGGCGAGGATCCCCCGGGCGACCCGCTGCGCCTCCGGCACGAAGCCGTAGCGCACCAGCCCCGCCGAGACGATCGCGTTGTCGTGCGGCCACACCGACCCGTTGTGGTAGCTCACCGGGTTGTACGCCCCCATGGACGTCGCCAGGGTCCGCACCCCCCACTGGCCTTGTCCTCGTCGACGATCCCCGTCCACAGGCAGTGGCCGATGTTCGAGGTGAGGGCGTCCACCGGTCGCTTGTCGCCGTCCAGGGCGAGGGCGTACCACCCGCGGTCCGGCAGCCAGAAGCGCTCGTTGAACGCGGCTTTGAGGTCGGCCGCCCGCCGGGCCCAGCGCTGCGCGGTGTCCTCGTCGCCGACCTCCCGCGCGAAGTGAGCCCGGGCGAGGAACGCGCTGTAGACGTACCCCTGCACCTCGCACAGCGCGATCGGCGGCTCGGCCGGCCGGCCGTCGGCGAACGTCACCGCGTCCGAGGAGTCCTTCCAGCCCTGGTGCAGCAGGCCACGGTCGGTGGCCCGCTGGTACTCGACGAAGCCGTCGCCGTCGCGGTCGCCGTACTCCTCGATCCAGGCCAGCGCCCGGTCGGCGTGCGGCAGCAGGGCCTCCACCTCGGACGGCGCGAGCCCCCACCGGCGCAGCTCGCCGAGCAGCATGACGAACAGGGGCGTGGCGTCGACCGTGCCGTAGTAGACGTTGCCGCCGCCCAGCGCGAGCGAGGCACCGCGGCCCAGCCGCATCTCGTGCAGGATCCGGCCCGGCTCCTCCTCGCTCAGCGGGTCGACCACCTGTCCCTGGTGCGCGGCGAGGGTCTGCAGGGTGCCCAGGGCCAGGCCCTGGTCGAGCGGCAGCACCATCCACGACGTCAGCAGCGAGTCGCGTCCGAACGTGGCCATGAACCAGGGGGCGCCCGCCGCGACGACGGTGCGCCGGGGGTGGTCGGGGTCGAAGATGCGCAGCGACCCCAGGTCCTCCAGGCTGCGCAGGAGGGTCTGGGTCAGCCCCTCGTGCGGGGTGGTGACGATCGGCGCCGACTCCCGCCACTCCCGCAGCCGCTGCTCGGGGCCGCTCTCGACCGTGGTCTCGTCGCAGCGGTGGCGCGTCGGCAGCGCCGTCCCGTCCACCATCCCCTCCACCTGCACGCACGCGGTCCACTCCTGCCGCGGCGGGACGGCGACGTGCCAGGTGACCAGGCCCGGTGCCAGCCGCGCCCCACCGGTGGCGCTGACCCGGACGCCGCGGGACCGGCCGGCGTGCCGGTGGTGCAGCTCGAGGCCGCCGTCGACGACATGGCTGTCCAGCCCCGCCCGGGCGACGACCCGCCCCTCCTTGACCTCGAAGAGGTCGGCGAAGTCGGCCGCCACCTGCAGGGTCAGCGTGGCGCCGGCGGCCTCCCGGCCCAGGTTGCGGACCCGGAGCACCTCACGCATGCCGTCACCGACGTGCCGCTCGCGCAGCACGAGCAGCGTGCTGTCCGCCTGCCCCGGACGGGGCCGGGACCGGGTGACGAACACGGCCGAGAACGGGTCCTCGGAGCCGACGGTCAGCGGCTCCAGCCGCTCGCCGTCGACGTCGAGCAGCCAGCCCGACAGCACGCGGGTGTCGCGCAGGAAGAGCCCCATCGGCGCGTCGGGCAGCACGTTCCCAGCGGCCGTGCTGATGCAGAACGTCGAGCCCTCGACCAGCGTGACCGTGGTCGGCCCGCCGGCGCTGGCCGCGGGCTGGCCGGAGAAGGCCCAACCGCCGGTCACCGCGCCGGGACCCGCAGGTCGAGGGTGCCGGCCCGGCTCAGCTCCTCGTACAGGTCGAGGTGGTCGGCGACCATCCGCTCGGCGGTGAACCGCTCCTCGAAGACCCGGCGGCACTCGGCTCGGTCGAAGCGGTCCACCTCGCGCAGCGCCGCCACGAACGCGTCGTCGTCCGCGCACAGCGCGCCCGCCCGGCCCGGCTGGACGATCTCGGGGGCGGCCCCGAGCGGGCTGACGAGCACCGGCGTCCCGCTGGCCAGCGCCTCGACCATCACCAGCCCGAACGGCTCCGCCCAACGGATCGGGTTGAGCAGGGCCCGCGCCCCCCGCAGCAGCGCACCGCGCTCGGCGGCGTCCACCTCGCCGCGGAAGTCGACGTTCGCCCCGAGCAGCGGCCGGACGACGTCGGCGAAGAAGGCCCGCTCCTCGGGCAGCCGGACCTTGGCGCGCGCCGGGCGAGCCGGATCGCCCGGTCCGGGCCCTTGTCGGCGCACATCCGGCCGAGGAACAGCACGTAGCCGCCGTCCCCCGGGCCCGGTGGGAAGGCCGCCGGGTCGAGGCCGTGGTGGATGACGCGCGCGAACGCGACCTCGGGGACCTGTGCCGCCTGGGCATGGGAGATCGCCACCACCGGGACCCGCTCGGCGACCGCGGTGACCACCCGCCGGACCGCCGGGGTGAGCCCGAGGTGCAGCGTCGTGAGGACAGCCCGCCCCGGGGCCCGCAGCCGCTGCGCCACCAGCGGCGCCACCAGCGGCCCGATCAGGGTGTGGTCGTGGACGACGTCGCGGTCGGCGAGGGCGTCGTAGGCGTCCAGCACGTAGCCGGCCTCGACGGACCCGTCGCCCATCGGCGCCGCGGCGCCCTCGAGCGGGACCTTGGTCGGCACCGGGCAGGTCGACTCGCGTGCGGCCACCAGCACGACGTCGTGCCCCGCCCGGACCAGGCCGCGGGCGAGGGTGTCCACGACAGCCTCGGTCCCGCCGTACCGCGGCGGCGGGACCGGCACCCACGGCGGCGCGACCAGTCCGATCCGCATCGGGCCTCCCACGGCCAGGCTAGCCCCGCGTGCGTCCTGCCGCACCGGCCCCGCGGCGGTTGGGTCAACGGGGCCGCACGTACGGTCGAGCGCGCAGGTACTGGCTCGGCCAGGAGACGTCCTGGCCGAGCTGCTCGGCCCACCGCAGCGGCGCGTGCGGGTCGCGCAGCGCCGCACGGGCGAGGAGCACGGCGTCGGCCGCGCCGGTCCCGACGACCCGCTGGGCCTGGTCAGCCTCGGTGATGAGGCCCACCGCGGCGGTGGGGACGCCGGCCTCGCGACGGATCCGGCCGGCGAACGGCACCTGGTAGCCCGGACCCAGCGGGATCGACGCCGGCACCAGGCCCCCGCTGGAGGTGTCCACGAGGTCGACGCCGACCCGGGCCAGCTCGCCGGCGAGCACGACGGCCTCCTCCGGCGTCCACCCGCCGTCGGCCCAGTCGGTGGCCGAGATCCGCACGAGCACCGGCCGGTCCTCGGGCCACACCGCGCGGACGGCGGCGGCCACCTCCAGCAGCAGCCGCATCCGGTTCTCCAGGCTGCCGCCG
>JALOLN010000104.1 GCA_025455945.1 Actinomycetes bacterium | reverse complement strand
ATCTTCGGGTTCCGGTACCGCGTCGAGATCTACGTGCCCGTGGACCGGCGGGTGCACGGGTACTACGTGCTGCCGTTCCTCCTCGGGGACCGGCTGGTGGCCCGCGTCGACCTCAAGAGCGACCGGTCGGCCGGGGTGCTGCGCGTGCAGGCGGCCTGGACGGAGCCGGAGGCGCCGACGGAGACGGCGCACGAGCTGGCCGCGGAGCTGGTCCTGCTGGGGCAGTGGCTGGGGCTGGCCGATGTCACGGTCGCCGACCGCGGCGATCTCGCCCCCGCCCTCAGCGTCGCCCTCCGCCGCCCGTCAGGGGTCTGAGGCGAGGCGGGCGTGCAGGTGCTCGTCGTGCAGCGCGCCGTCACCGTAGCGGTACGCCGACCGCAGCACCCCCTCGAGGGCGAACCCGGCCCGCCCGGCGACGCGGCAGGAGGCGGTGTTCCCCACGGCGTGGTAGAGCTCGAGGCGCTGCAGGTCGAGCGCGCCGAACGCGAACCGGACGACGGCAGCCACCGCGACCGTGGCCACCCCGCGGCCACGCGCCTGCGGCAGCACCCAGAAGCCGATCTCCCCGCGGCGGTGCTCCGGCGCCAGCCGGTGCAGGCTGACGTTGCCGAGCACCGCACCGGACGTGGCGTCGTGCACCGCCCACGTCGCGTGGGCGCCCCAGGCCCGGGCCGCGTCGATCCAGGCCCGGGCCGCCTGCGCATCAGCCACTCCCGGGTCGTTCCACCGCTGGATGCCGGGGTCGGCGCCGGCCGCGAGCAGGGCCTCGGCGTGCCGGTGCTCCCAGGGCCGCAGCTGCAGCGCCCCCGCCACCAGCTCGACCGGCTCCGGGGGGACCGGTGGTGCGGGCAGCGGGCCGGGCGGGTCGTCCGCCAGGCGGGCGTGCCGGTGCACGTCGTGCCGGACGCCGTCCCCGTGGTCGAGGGCGGACCGCTCCACGCCCTCGAAGGCGTACCCGCAGGCCCGGGCGACCGCGCACGACGCCGGGTTACCCACGGCGTGCACGAGGGTCACCCGCTGCAGGCCCAGCTCGGCGAACGCGTGCGCGGTGACGGCGGCGACCGCCGCGCGGGCGACCCCGCGCCCCCGCCAGCCGGGCACGACGGCGTATCCCACCTCGGCGCAGCGCTGCTCGTCGTCCACGGCATGCAGCCCGACCCGGCCCACGAGCGTGCCGCTGGCGGCGTCCCGCACCGCCCAGTCGAGCCTGCCCGGCCCGGTCCGGCCGGCCAGCCAGGCCAGCGCGTCCGCGCGGGTGCGCACCGCACGCATGGACGGTGACCAGGCGCGGCTGTCCGGGTCGGCGCAGAACGCCACCACCGCGTCCGCGTCGTCGTCCGACCAGGGACCCAGGACCACTCCCGCGCCGGCCAGGAGGGGGGCCGGCCGGCTCACGGCAGGTCCTCGGCGAGCAGGTCGCCGACCCACCCGTCGACGCGGGTGCCGCGCTGGACGAGGTTGCGGCGCAACGCACCGAGCACGCGGAAGCCGGCCTTCTCGGCGACCCGCCGGGAGGCGTCGTTGCCGACGAGGGCCGCCCAGCCCACGCGCTGCAGGCCGAGTCCGCCGAGGGCCCAGCCGCAGGCCAGGCGCACCGCCCGCGTGGTCAGCCCCCGACCGCGTCCCCACGGCCCGGTCCAGTAGCCGATCTCGGCGTCGCCGTCCGCGATCCCGTGCAGCCCGACCAGCCCCACGAAGCGGCCGGTGGCGACCTCCTCGACGGCCAGCACGACGTCGGTGCCGGCCGCCCGGCCGGGCGCCTGCCCCGCCAGGAAGGCCCGGCCGTCGGCCTCGCCGTAGGGGGACGGGACTAGCGTCCAGCGCGACACCTCCGGGTCCTGGCAGGCCGCCACGATGTCCGGCAGGTCGGCGTCGGCGGGCAGCCGCAGCCGTACGACGCCGTCGGTGAGGACCGGGGGTGAGAGGTCGGCCGGGGGACCGGGCTGCGGTGCGGGCACCACCCCATTCAAGCGGTGCCGCCGCCGTGCTCACACTCCGATTACGATGTGGTCACGGCGCCCGTGTGCGCCGCCCCGCGTCGCGCCCGCGTCCGGCGCTCGCCCCGACCCCTGGAGTGACCGCGTGCCCGCCATCCTCGACAAGATCCTGCGCGCCGGCGAGGGCAAGATCCTCAAGAAGCTGCACCGGATCGCGGACCAGGTCAACGCCGTCGAGGAGGACTTCGTCGCGCTCACCGACGCGGAGCTGCGCGGCGAGACGGACCGGTTCAGGCAGCGGC
The DNA here is from genome assembly GCA_025455945.1 of Actinomycetes bacterium. Lineage (GTDB taxonomy): Bacteria > Actinomycetota > Actinomycetes > Prado026 > Prado026 > Prado026. The sequence continues at coordinate 4,670 of JALOLN010000104.1, read as the reverse complement.
TGGCCGACGGCGAGACGCTCGACGACCTGCTGCCCGAGGCCTTCGCGACCGTGCGGGAGGCGGCCCGCCGCACGCTGGGGCAGCGCCACTTCGACGTCCAGGTCATGGGCGGGGCCGCGCTGCACCTGGGCAACATCGCCGAGATGAAGACCGGTGAGGGCAAGACGCTGGTCGCCACCCTGCCGGCGTACCTCAACGCCCTCACCGGCGAAGGTGTGCACATCGTCACGGTCAACGACTACCTGGCCGAGTACCAGTCCGAGCTGATGGGGCGGGTGCACCGGTTCCTCGGGCTGTCGGTCGGCGTGATCCTCGCCCACATGCGCCCGGACCAGCGGCGTGAGCAGTACGCCTGCGACATCACCTACGGCACCAACAACGAGTTCGGCTTCGACTACCTGCGCGACAACATGGCCTGGTCGAGGGACGCCCTGGTCCAGCGCGGTCACCACTTCGCGATCGTCGACGAGGTGGACTCCATCCTCATCGACGAGGCCCGCACCCCGCTGATCATCAGCGGACCCGCCGACCAGCCGCAGAAGTGGTACACCGAGTTCGCCCGGCTGGCGCTGCGGCTGCGGCGCGACGTCGACTACGAGGTGGACGAGAAGAAGCGCACGATCGGCATCCTCGAACCCGGCGTCGAGCGCACCGAGGACTACCTCGGGATCGACAACCTCTACGAGTCCGTGAACACCCCGCTCGTCGGGTTCCTCAACAACGCGATCCGGGCCAAGGAGCTGTTCCGCCGCGACAAGGACTACGTCGTCATGAACGGCGAGGTCCTCATCGTCGACGAGCACACCGGCCGCATCCTCGCCGGCCGCCGCTACAACGAGGGGATGCACCAGGCCATCGAGGCCAAGGAGGGGGTGCAGATCAAGCAGGAGAACCAGACCCTCGCGACCATCACGCTGCAGAACTTCTTCCGCCTCTACTCCAAGCTCTCCGGGATGACCGGCACCGCCTTGACCGAGGCCGCCGAGTTCTCCCAGATCTACAAGCTCGGCGTGGTGCCCATCCCGACGAACATGCCGATGATCCGGGCCGACCAGCCCGACCTCGTGTACCGCACGGAGGAGGCCAAGTTCACCGCGGTCGTCGAGGACATCGTCGAGCGGCACGAGAAGGGCCAGCCGATCCTCGTCGGCACGGTGAGCGTCGAGAAGTCCGAGCTGCTGTCGGGGCTGCTGCGCCGTCGCGGCGTCCCCCACGAGGTGCTCAACGCCAAGCAGCACGAGCGGGAGGCCTCGATCGTCGCCCAGGCCGGCCGCAAGGGCGCCGTCACGGTGGCGACGAACATGGCCGGCCGCGGCACCGACATCATGCTCGGCGGCAACGCCGAGTTCATGGCGGTGGCCGAGCTGGCGCAGCGCGGCCTCGACCCGGTGGAGAGCCCCGAGGACTACGAGGCGGCCTGGCCCGCCGCGCTGGAGAAGGCGCGCAAGTCCGGCCAGTCGGAGCACGACGAGGTGACGGCTCTGGGCGGGCTGTACGTCCTCGGCACCGAGCGGCACGAGTCCCGCCGCATCGACAACCAGCTGCGCGGCCGGTCCGGGCGCCAGGGGGACCCGGGCGAGTCCCGGTTCTACCTGTCGCTCGAGGACGACCTGATGCGGCTGTTCAAGGGCAACGTCGTCGACGCCTTCCTCACCCGGTTCAACATCCCCGACGACGTCCCGATCGAGGCCAAGATGGTGACCAACGCCATCAAGTCGGCCCAGTCGCAGGTCGAGGCGCAGAACTTCGAGATCCGCAAGAACGTGCTGAAGTACGACGAGGTGATGAACCGGCAGCGGCTCGTCATCTACGCCGAGCGGCGGCGCGTGCTCGAGGGCGAGGACCTGCACGAGCAGGTCCGCGGCATGATCGACGAGACCGTCGAGGGCTACGTCGTCGCCGCGACCGGTGAGGGCTATCCGGAGCAGTGGGACCTCGACCAGCTGTGGACCGCTTTGCGCACGCTCTACCCGGTGAGCCTCGCGGTCGAGCAGGTGGAGGAGGAGTCCGGCGGTGGGCGCGGGGGCCTGACGGCGGAGTACCTCGTCGAGCGGATCCGGCAGGACGCGCAGGAGGCCTACGACCGCCGTGAGGCCGAGATCGGCGCGGAGTCGATGCGTGAGCTGGAGCGGCGGGTCGTGCTGTCGGTGCTGGACCGCAAGTGGCGCGAGCACCTGTACGAGATGGACTACCTGCAGGAGGGCATCGGGCTGCGTGCGATGGCGCAGCGCGACCCGCTCGTGGAGTACCAGCGCGAGGGCTACGACCTGTTCGCGGCGATGATGGACTCCATCAAGGAGGAGTCCGTCGGTTACCTGTTCAACCTCGAGGTCACGGTGGAGCAGGCCGCGCCGGCGGCGCCGGAGGAGGCTGCGCCGACCATTACGGCGGAGTCCGCCGCCCGCACCGCGGCCACCGGCCCGGCGCTGGTGGCCAAGGGGCTGGAGGCGGCCAGGCCGACGCACGTCGAGTACTCGGCCCCCACCCTGGACGGTGCCGGGGGGGTCAGCCACCACGCCGCCGAGACCCTCGAGGACGACGTCGCGGACCTCGGTCCGGACGCCAGCCGGGCTGAGCGGCGTCGGGCGGCGCGGGCGCAGCGCAAGCGGCAGCACTGACCGGAGCCGACCTGCGCCAGGTCAGCCGACCTGCAGCGCCGTGCAGCGCCAGCGCCCCTCGTCGGCCTCCAGGCGCAGGGCCATCGCGGTGACCCGGCTGCCGTCGGCGACCACGGCGCAGGCCTCGGCCACCCCGGGCGCGGGCAGGCACACCCGCACCGAGCGGACCGTGGCGCGCGGCGCCGACTGGCGGACGGCGGCGCCGGCTCGGGCGGCCCGCCCGGCGCCGCGCCGCAGCTGCTCGTAGACCTCGCCCGACGTCCAGCGCAGGAGCTGGGCGAGCGGGCGGTCGCCCGCGAGCACCTCGACGACCGCCTGGGCGACCCGGCCCGCCCACGCCCGCGGGTCGGGTGGCCCCTGTGCCGTGCCCGGGCCGGGGTCCGCGGCCACCCGGAGCGCTGGTGCCGGCTCGGCGGGCAGCCCGGACGGGATGACGAAGGCCAGCGCGAGGGTGCCCTGGACGACGAGGGGCTCCGCCCGCCGTCCACCGGGAGGCCGGTCGTCGTAGGGCGGCTCCCGACGGGGCGTGGGCAGCAGCCGCAGCAGGGTCCGGGTGTGCGTGCCAGGGCGGGTGAGCAGGTCCGTCATGAGGTCCCCCCCAGGGATGTGGTCGTGCTGTCGGCGACCGGGGCGCGGAGCCGCTGGCCCGGCCGGATCAGGTGCGGGTCGGGGCCGATCACCGTCCGGTTCGCGGCGTACCACCGCGGCCAGGCGCGGGCGACGTCGGCCGGGGTGTGGTCGACCGGGAGCGCCCGCTCGGCGATGTGCCACAGGCAGTCGCCGGGGCGGACGACGACGTCGGGCGGCCCGGCGGCGACGGGGGTCGGTGGCGCCGGTAGGGGCGCCCTCGGGATGCTGGCCACCCGATCCAGCACCGGCAGACCGCCACCGTCACCGACGGGGTCGGCCCACGCGCCCGGGCCCGACAGGACGGGGCCGCTGACGACCGCGGCACCGAGGGCCATGCGCACCAGCCCGCGAAGCAGGGCAGGGGTCAGCACCTCGGCCGCGCCGGCGGCAGTCCGTCCCACGGCCCCGGGCAGCGCGGCGACCGCGACGGCCACGGCGGCGGCCGCCAGCCGGGCGAGCACCAGCCAGCCGGCCAGTGCCGCGACGCCGGCGATCAGGGCGTCGAACCCGGCGTGCGGGGCCGTGGCGGCCGCGAGGGTGTCGGCGGTGACGGAGCCGAGCGCCAACGCGCCCACCACGGGGACGGCGGCGGCGCCGCCACGGAACAGCCAGGCCGACACGATGCCCCCCATAAGGTTCGTTTGCCTTCGACAGCCTGTGATAGACCCGTTTGACGTCGCTCGTCAACTGCCCGTGTGGACAACCGGTCGTCTAGCGTGCCGTCGTGCGCTGGGACGACCTCTTCGCCGACCTCGAGGGCCAGCTGGCCGCCGAGGTGGCCCGCGAGCTCGATGCCGAGGTCGCGGACCGGACCCGGCGGGAGGCTGCCCGGGTGCGGCTCGTGGACCGGCTGCGTGCCGCAGCGCAGGACGCCAGGTCGGTCGTGCTCGGGGTGCGTGGCCTGCCGACGCCGCTGGCCGGCCTCGTGACCGCGGTCGGGCCGGACTGGGTCCTCGTCCGCGCCCCCGGCGGCGAGCAGCTGGTGCACCTGCCCGCGGTGGCGTGGCTGACCGGTCTGGGCCCGCGGGCGGTGGAACCCGGGTCCGAGGGCAGCGTCGAGGCCCGGTTCGGCCTCGGCCCGGCCCTGCGCACCCTGGCCCGCGACCGCGCGCACGTGCGAGCGGTCCTGACCGACGGCACCGCGTTCGGGGGGACCGTGGACCGGGTGGGGGCCGACCACCTCGAGCTCGCCGAGCACGCGGACGACGAGCCGCGCCGACCCGCCGCGGTCCGCCAGGTGCGCGTGCTGCCGTTCGCGGCGCTGGCGGTGGTCCGCCCCGTCGAACCGGGTCCGGCCGCAGCCGACTGGACCGACCAGGGCTAGGGGCGGTCGTCCTCCGCCGGTGGCTCCTCGCCACGGGCGAACGGATGGGAGTCGACGAAGTCGCGCGTCTCGTCGTAGAGCCGGGCGATGTAGGCCTC